>JBBKXD010000251.1:0-10131 GCA_037969295.1 Pyrinomonadaceae bacterium
GCGACCTGAATGCCGAGGTGCGAAAGAGCTCCGCTGCCGTTGAAGGGAACCTGATTCAAAGTAAAATTAAGCGGCGGATTCGAGACGTCGAATTTCGCGTATCCGGTTCGTACCTTCGCGGGTTCGATTCCGAACATTTTCTTGTAAAACTCAATACTTTGCTCAACATCCCGAACGTTTATCGCGAGATGAGCCTTCAGTGTATTTATGCCTGTAGTTGTATTGTTCATGATTTCGATCTCCTTAACTGCATAGTCACAATTACGGATTAGCATAATTGTATTTCAAAAATAATATGAAATAATACTTATGTCAAGACATAATTATCATATGTTAGGATAATTTTATGGGAAAGGAAAAAAGCTTGGACCTGGAACTGTTCTTTGCGGCTCTTGCCGACAAGACAAGATTGAGATTGCTGAACCTGCTTCGCGATGGCGAAGTATGTGTTTGCTTTTTTGCGGGAACACTGGACACGAACAACCCAAAGATCTCTCGTCACCTTTCTTATCTAAAGCGTGCGTCGCTGGTTTCGGCGAGACGGGACGGAAAGTGGATGCACTACAGCCTTACGAGGCCGACCGACAAGACCGCGGCGGAAGTGTTTGATGCGACTATGAAAATGCTCGAAGCGAATCCGGAAATGAAACGAGACCGGGAAAGGCTGATCGATTTTTGTTGTTCACCTGACGCTCCAATACTGATTCAGGGAAGGGCAAAACAGCCCCAGTAACGGGATGTTCTTGCAAGGACGTTATCCGTAAAGTAAATTAGAGCTCCTTTAAGAATTTCTTCAATATCTTTTGACGGAGGCTACGTCGAGTATGAGTCAGAGAGAAGTTACGACCTTGCGCGCACAGTTTCGATTTCTGAGTGCGGCCCTCGGATTGACTGCGCTCTTTTTCGGCTACCACGTCGTTTTTGCCCAGGATCGAAAAGAGACTTTAGTCCTGCCTCCCCCGCAATATCAGATCTTCGACATCGGCGTTGTGCTGATGGCGGACACGGCCTCGCAAGGATTCGGCGTTTCGAATGGCGGAGTTGCACTCGGCCGTTCAATACGCACCGGCGGAGCACAGGCCTTTACGTGGACGCAGAGTGGGGGCATTTTGGGTTTGCCGAATATTGCCGGTCGCGCTTTTTGCGTTTCCAACGGAGCAAACGACAGCGGAACCGTTGTCGGAACGTGTGCGGCATCGCTCTTTGGGACCAGCCGGCTTCCGATAGTTTGGACCAATGGATCGGTTTCGCAGCTTACGCTTCCGGCTGGCGAGACACTCGGCGACGCGAGTGACGTCAACTCATCGGGCGTCGCGGTCG
This sequence comes from Pyrinomonadaceae bacterium, assembly GCA_037969295.1. Lineage (GTDB taxonomy): Bacteria > Acidobacteriota > Blastocatellia > Pyrinomonadales > Pyrinomonadaceae > OLB17. The sequence continues at coordinate 1,321 of JBBKXD010000251.1, forward strand.
GCTCGGTCAACGGCGGGAGCCTGCAGCGCGGTGTCGTTTACAGCGGCGGCAGTGCGACCGTGATCACGCAAACCACTTCAAACGGCAGCTTTTTCGTGACGGCATTCGGCGTCAATGATTCAGGCCGTGTCGTCGGGCAGGGAATCGACCCGACGAACGCCGCGCGAAATGTTGGCATCGTTTACGACATCGGAAGCAGCTCGGCCTTTGAAGTTGGTGCCTTGGCGGGCTTGAACGGAGCCCTCGCCTTTGGCGTGAGCAACGCCGGACATGTTGTTGGATCCACGATGTTGAATCAAGGCTCTGGAACACCGTTCATCTGGACCCAGGCAGACGGGATGGTCGCGATCCCTTTCCCGACGGGAACTTCGCAGGGCTCGGCACGTGCCGTAAACTCCGCGGGCTGGGCGGTCGGTACCGCGTCGTCTGCGTTCGCGATCCCGTTTCTTTTTGATGGTACGAACACTTACCGGCTCGCTGATCTGATTCCGCCCGGCACGGGTTGGGACCTTTCGACAAATACGTCTTCCTCGGCGCTCGGGATCAGCGAGGGTAATTTGATAGTCGGCACAGGTGTATTCAACGGCGCCGTTCACGCATATGCGATGGTGCCGGTTGTAAATGTCTCGATAGCGGGGCGCGTGTTGACGTCGGGCGGTCATCCGATCCGCAATGCAATAGTATCGATCAGTGGAGGCGATCTTCCGGCGGCTGTGAAATCCCAGACCGGGAGCTTCGGATGGTATACATTTTCGGGACTTCAGTCGGGACAGACTTACACGATCACGGTCAGTGCCGGGCGAAACACATTCGCACAGCCGTCACGGATGATCACGCCGCAGGCCAGCGTGACGGATTTCGATTTTGTCGCCGAGCAGTGATCACGAAGCTTCCGGCTCGGGACGAATGTTGAGCCGGCGTCGATATGTGAGTTGTCGCCAAATCCACTCCATCGGACCGTACGCGAAATACTTCAGCCAGATTGAGCTGACCACGATCTGAAAAAGGAAAATAGCGAGCGCCAAGAGCGTCGCGGCCAGGGCTCCGAACCTACCGAACAAACCAAAACCGAAACCGTAAAATAGCGTGACGCAAATTATTGTCTGCAACAGATAATTTGTCAGGGCCATTCGTCCGACGGGGGCCAGATACCCGAGAACGCGTCGCGCCGAATCCTTCTGCCACACAGTCACAACGAGAGCGATGATGAACAACGCCAGAGCCGGAACACCGAACGCATAACCGATCACTCCCGCCACACCTGCCGGCGACGGCGGAAACGGCGCCTCGCTTCCTGCAAGCCACGCCATCGAGATATTGCCGATGAGCCCGAGAACCAGCCCGTAAACAAGAACGCGTCTGATGAACGGCTTATGCTCTCCCGGATTCTGGAAGAATCCGCGTCGAAATGCATACATCCCGAGAAGAAACATCGCAAGAATCTTCGGTAGACGCATTTGGAAGATCAAACCCATGTAACGACCGACTACGTATTGTAGGTTGAAACTGCTGACGATCTCCCAATAACTGCTTTCCGTGACGGTGCGGACATTCTCATTCCATCTTTCGACTTGCGAGGCTTCGAAACCGGCGATCGCGTCGGCCGGAGCGAACGCAGTGAAAGCAATGTAAAGAAGAATGTACGTTACGACCGGAACTGCCAATAGTACGACAGCCCATTTCAGCAGCGACTCGTTCGACTTGTTGCGAAACAGGATAAGAATGAATCCCATCAACGCATAGATGCTTAGGATGTCCCCGGCCCAAAGCAGATACGCATGAAGAACTCCGATGACGAGCAGCCAGAACAGCCGCCGCTTGAAAAGGGAAGCGTTCGTATCGCCCCGCTCCTCGGCGCGAGCGATCTGCATCGCAAAGCCGACTCCGAAGAGCAAAGAAAAGATCGAATAAAATTTTCCCTCGACAAAAAAGTGAACCAGGAAGTGGGTTATGTGGTCGTAGACCGGCGCCTGCGCTGCGACGGCGGGCGGCATCATCCCGTAACCGGAGAACCATTGAACGTTGCCAATAAGAATCCCGAAGACCGCAAGGCCGCGGAGCACATCAAGGATCTCAATTCGTTGTCGTGAAGAAACCGGACCGATCTCGCTCATCGCCTTCATTTCCATCTCGTTTATTTTTTCGGCCAGAGTACGTAAGTTTTGAATGCATAGATCCACGGCACCGAGATCGCCGCCAGCGGAACCATCATGAAGACGCCGGCCATTTCAGCCGCGGGCGAGTTAGAGAGTTCGCCCGTGCTCCATAACGGATACGCGAACGTGATCAGCCATAGCGATTTGTAGAAGATCATGAACAGCATGATCGGAAGCATCCGGAGCGGATGGATGAGCCCGAGGATGCCGAGTGTCGAGTATGCTGCCCAGACGCAGAACGCCATGGCCCTGAAGCGGTCCCATGTCCCCTCGTGGTCGATGATCGCTTTCCATGAGTCCGTTGCGACGAAGACGGCCATCAGGAAGTAGAACAGTCGCAGAAGGTAGATATTTATCGGACGAACGCCTTCGTAACGCTCGTCGTTCGGCGTGAAGATATATGTGATAACGGACATGATGCCGGTTTACGCTCCGATCGTCGAAAATGTTCGCACCCCGTTGCGTCGGCGTTGAGATGAGCCGTGTGCGCAAAGTCACCGCATTGCTATTACGGTCGGTAGAGGGCATACTTAAAGAGAATCGAGCCTCGCTTACTCTTTTTTCAGCCTAACCGAAATTCGTCGGACACATCCTGACTTAAACAGCCAAATGACGATCACAGGCAAACGCCTTGATATGTCGCAGCATTTCGGCTGTTTCGGAAGAGGAGTATTGCATGACCGACAGATTAAATCTTACTGACACGCTCGCCAACCAAGGCAAATTTTCTACCTTTACAAAGCTCATGGCATCATCGGGTGCAAATGAGGTCCTCAGCGGCCCCGGAGCGTTCACGGTATTCGTCCCCACGAACGAAGCCTTCTCCAAGATTCCGACGATCATCATGAGCGAGCTTCTGAATGAACCCGATCAGATCCAACTGAAGTCACTTCTGTCGTATCACATACTACCCGTCAAAGTAATGGCCGCCAGTATAGGCGCAGCCCAGACCAGATTATCGTTCACGGGCGAAGAACTAAGATTTGCGGATTCCAACGGACTCAAAGTCAACGGTGCAACGATCCTGTCGCGCAACATTGAAGCAACGAACGGCGTGATCCACGCCTTGGATACGGTCCTCGCTCCATCAACAACGCCCAAGACAGTTGCCGCGGCGGCCGCAGCTTCGACAACGGCCGCAGTTCCTACACCGGTTCCGTCCACCGCGGGTTCGGCGACAGCGACTGCGATTCCGACACCGGATGCGACAGACGTTCAGTCTGCATTACCAACTTCACCTGCCGCCGCGGCGGCTCGGGCAGATACAAAGTCGATTCTCTAAATTGGATCCCAGACCGTCGCCGGCTATCGATTTCTCGAATCGATGGCCGGTTCTTTTGCGCTAATTTGAGCACATGGATTCGCACATTCCTATTTTGCGAAGGTAGTGACGCTGCCGTCCGGAGTGAGCTTTCTTATCGAGTGATTATTCATATCCGCGATGTAGAGATTGCCCTTGCTGTCGTAAGCCATTCCTTTCGGGAAATTGAACAGGGCAGTCGCGGCTCGTCCGTCCTTATTTCCTTCTTGCGAGCGGCCGGCAATGTTCTGGGAACAGGGGTCAATAATGTTACCGCCGGCAAGCGTTGATACTTTACCGTCAGCGATCTTGATCACTCGGTTTATGCGCTGATCCGCAAAAACGATCTCCCCTTTTTCATTCGTGATAATTGTCTCGGGCTCGACAAACTCTGCGTTGCTAACGGAGCCCTGTGTGTAGACGGGACACCATTCTCGTTTGTAAGGCTGGCCGGCGATGCGACCTTCCATTTTTGACGGCCGGTAGCTGCGTCGAGCGCGTAGAAATTGTTGTCCTCTCCCATGACGTAGGCCGAACCGGAGTCGGCAGTGACCGTTGCTTCTTGCGCGGTGTTGGGACCACGCCACATTTCCTTTCCTGTCGCGAGCGCGAGCGCAACCAGTGTGTGCCCCATCGGCACGATGACGATATTGCCGGAGACTGCGGGCTTGGTCGAGACGAACGGGTTGCCGTGGGGCAGCCCGGTGGGGCGGAATGTCCACTTCAGCTTGCCGGTGAGCGTATCGACGGCAAACAACCCTCCGCGGTTTGACGAGTTGCCTCCGATGATCGTCGTGCCCGCGATGGTCGTGGGAGCCCAATCTCTGAAGCCGGGATTAACGGTAAACTTTTCTTTCGGATCCGTACGAAGCGGTACGTTCGATGCGGACTGCGCGAACACTAACACTGCGCACAGTAACGTGATCACGAGAGTTGTGCATCCGCGCAAAACCACATTTGTTAATCTCATATGATTCATCCCTTTCCGTGGCCGAACGGACAAACGTCTGCCAACGCCTCATCGAAGATTTCTATCGATCTGATACTCATGGACACGACAGGTCAGGAGCCAGCTGCAGCGGGAGTGTGAAAGTGGCCGTGCGGCTCTGGTTGAGCCAGGGACAGACGATCGTGTCAGACGTCGTCCACGTCAACGTTCCGGAGCCATCGGCATTATTTAGAACGAAGGTATAATTGCCACCGCCCGAATGTTCGCATCCGCCGCCACCGCCAGAAACCGTTGTTGAGCCGCTCATCTCGCCGCCCGGCGCGAAAGAGGTCGTCGCCGTACCGCCGGGAAATGTGGCCTCGAGAGAAAATGGCTTATTCATGTTGCAGATCTCGCCACTGAATGAGACACCGTTGCTTGCGCCCGAAACGCGAAATGGTTTCGCACATTCTTTCGCGATCTTCGCGAGCTTGCCGATCCGCTCCCACAAATTCGATGGAAGCGGAAAGCCTAGTAATCCAAGTTGTCTTGTCAAAACAAGCAGGTCCTGCATGGCCTTGAATGCGCGCTTGCAATCGAGCTCAGCCGCGACTTCCTCCTTGCGGATAACCTGGTCTTCATACTGATCCAGCGCGGATCTAATTGTCTCACCGAACTCGCCGGTAAACAGGGATGATTCGTCTCCAAGTAGCATGGAGCGGCGCTCTCCCTGCAGGTATTCACCAAGTTTTTGCGAGATCCGCGTACGGGCGGTTTCTGCCTGGATCGTTAAATTGGCCGCCCAAGCTATGTCCCCTGCGCCGCCGACGCCGCCGACGCCCGCCCCGCTGAACTCCATTAACTTGATCTTGATGTCCTTGCTTTTCGGATCGACCAACGCAAGATGGTAATCCTTACCGTCGCCTTCGTAATTAAAAATGACCTGCTCCTTGATTGGAATTTCTTTCGCCGGAACGATCGTCAGCGTGGCCATTTCCTTGAAGAACAAACCGGAGGGCTCGAGCTGAACGGCGGCGGTCGGAGTATTTTTATCGAGCGGCGCGCCTTCGATACTTTTGACCGCTGTCATCGTTATCATCGTGTCCGCTTCAAGCGCGTCGGCCGGTACGTCGAGCGTGAACTTACTTCCATCCGCCGCAGTCAGCGACACGCTGCCGCCGGCCTTCGTGAACTTTCCGCTCGCTGTTTGTTTTTTATCGAGCAGCACTTTTACGTCGAGAACTTTTCCCGGTGTCGTGAAGTCAATTGCCGGACCTTTGCTGGTGTCGGTCGACTTTCCAGGCATTAGCGATTTGCACGATAGCGAGACGGCTAAAAATATTAGACCGATGATTACTAAATTGATCTTTGACATATTATTTACGTTTTCACTGACGTTCGCTTCGCTTTCATCGGCTGACATCATGGACATGAGAGATCTGGAGCCGGTTTAAGAGGTAATTTAAAGGTATAGGTTTTCGTCGAAGAGTACGGCGGGCAGGATGCCGTGACGGTTTCGGTCCATTGTAATTCTCCCGAACCTTGGTCGTTGAGCGTGACCTGATAGGTTCCCGCACCCGTTTGAGTGCATCCGCCCGAATTACCCGACTCCTCCACGCTGCCGCCCGTGGCGCTGCTGGGCGTGAATGACTGCGTCTCAGAACCATTTCCGAAGGTTCCATTGAGAACGAATGGTTTATCAAGGCTGCAGATCTGACCAGTGAATGAAACATTATTGCTCGTGCCAGAGACGAGAAATGCTTTCGCACAATCTTTAGCGATCTTAGATAGCTTGCTGAGCTTCTCCAACAAGTTCGGCGTGCCCGGCAAACCAGCCAGTTGTCGCTGGCGCTCCAGGCTGAGCAGGTCCTGGGCAGCTTTCTCGGCATGTTTGCAGTCTAGTTCGGCTGCGACGATCTCCTTTAGCACAACCTGGTCTTCGAATTGATCCAATGCGGATTTCATCCGTTCAGCGAGTGCGTCGCCGTCAACTGAATCGTCGTCGCCCAGTAACATCTTCCGGCGCTCATCCTGCAAATATTCTCCAAGCTTCTGAAAGATCCGCGATTCCGCGGCACGAGCTTCGATCACCAAATTAGCTGCCCACGCTCTATCAGATCCACTGCCTACTCCGGCGCCGCTGAACTGCATTAACTTGATCTTGATCTCTTTGCTCTTATGGTCGACCACGGCGAGGTGGTAATCCTTACCGTCATCTTCGTAACTGAAGATGATCTGCTCCTTGATCGGGATCTCCTTCGCCGGCACGATCGTAAGCGTGGCCATTTCCTTGAAGAACAAACCGGAGGGCTCGAGCTGAACGGCGGCGGTCGGAGTATTTTTATCGAGCGGAGCGCCGTCGATACTCGTCACGGCGGTCATAGTGATCGTCGTCTCTGCATCGAGCGCGTCTGCTGGGACGCCGAGCGTGAACTTACTCCCATCCGCCGCAGTCAGCGACACACTGCCGCCGGCCTTCGTGACCTTTCCGCTCGCTGTTTGTTTTTTATCGAGCTGCACTTTTACGTCGAGACCTTTTCCCGGTGTCGTGAAGTCAATTGCAGGACCCTTGCTCGTGTCGGCCGACTTTGCAGGCATGAACGACTTGCACGATAGCGACACGGCGATCAGCACGAGGCCAATGATCAATAGATTTGTTTTTGACATGCAGGTTTCCTTATTGCGGTTGTTCATGGCCGAATCAACGTCGACCTGCGGCCTCCTTTTTACGCCGAGTTGGCCGGCAATGTATTCCCATCGTGAAATCAGAACTTGCATCTCGCAAGTGACCACTTCCAGGTAGTCTTTGTGCCGTCCGGATCGACGTATGTCTTCGTCCCCTTAAGCAGGTCGCCTGCCGAGTTGACGAAGCGTTCGGGATATCTGCCCGGTTCGAGTGCTGCCTCGATCATCACCATTGATTCACCTTCGTCCGAGCGTGCGTCATCAAACTCCTTCGGGCAGTTGGAACCAACGACCTCGTAAAATTCCCGGGTGGTCGACTTCATCATGTCCGTAGAAAAATCTATCCCTAAACTATAATCTTGTTCGCTGCCGCGAAACGAGAGACGGACAACGCGTTGGATAACGTGCGAATAACTCTCCTCCTCGCCTGATCGGAAAGTAGTCGTATAGATTCCTTCCGTTGGACCGCAACAAGGGTCTCCGTCTCTCTTTCCCTCGAAAATCTCCAGATATTTTCCACGTGCATAGATATCGGCAGGCTTTGGAGGTTTTAGCATTTCCTCCGGCTGGCGCGGGTTGAGAGTGATTAAGACCTCGTCAGACCGAAGGGTCTGACGTACGCCGCTCCCCGTCCCATTCAAGTTCGAGAGTGACTTGTTCTGCACGACGACGGTCTTCGCGAATACCCTCGTATAGGTGATCTCGCCGGCCCAATCCTCGGTGCACTGCTGCCAATCGCGTACGGGGACGCGCGCCCCAAAGGTGCGGAATTTAATTTTGGAAAGAACTTCGGGGATGATTGAGAATACTGCTAGAGGATCAGCTGCGGCCATACCCATACCAAACCCGCCGAGCTTGGATGCATCATTGCCCAGTTTCATATTCTCCATTGCGATGCTCAGCCTTAGATCGACCCGTTTCGGGAACGGGACGACCGGGAGGTTCGTCATGTCTATTTTTTGCGGCTTGCCCGTCAATTGGATCGAGCTTTCGCCAGCACTGTTCGTTACCTGTTTGCTTACATCCGGATGTTTGTCATCCTTGGAGGCGATATAAACGGGAGTTGCTAACGTCTCCGTCGCTCCGCTGGCGACTATCTCCCATGTCATCGGCACATCCGCAAACGGTCCATTTTTCGGAACGCTGAAGCTCAGACCACCTGTGGCGATTCCAAGGGCTTTGCCGGCACAATTGATCGCGTCGGAATCCGGGATGTCCATTGTGAAGCGAGCTGTCACGGTGCGAGACGTTCCACCCGGCTTAGTGCTGTGTTTCACGCGTTCGAGAGGCATCGGGTCCTCAACGTCGATCTTCGCTTTGAGGCGCATCATGCCGACGACCAGTTTCATCCATGACAGAACGGCGTTCGCTTTCGATATTCCCTTCGCAAAATTCTTCATGGTGTCGGTCCCGGTCAGCACCTTGGGCGTCTGGATGTCCGAAATGTCAACGCCCCAGTTTGTCGCGAGCTCCCGGTAGATATTGAGTGTCTTGATGACCTTGACGGCGGTCTTGCCATCTTTCTGCAGCCTAGAGAGCTCCTCGATACTTGAGCACGGCAAGTCATCGCGCCTAGTGTATGACGCATTCACAAAAGAAAATGCGTGACGGGCGCTGCGAAACAAATCGGTGGGCCGCGAGAGTGAGCTTCGTGCCGTTAATGAGGCATAGGCTGTAAACAGATCGCCTAACATGAGGCGCTCGATGAGCGATGCCTGGATGACATTGAGCGTCGCGTTCTG
>JBBKXD010000252.1:0-2868 GCA_037969295.1 Pyrinomonadaceae bacterium
CAACGTCAACGTGTCGCGATTGCCCGAGCGCTTGTCAATCACCCGTCTATTCTGCTCGCAGACGAGCCCACCGGAGCACTCGACTCAAAGACGAGTGTTGAGATCATGGCCCTTTTCGAGAAGCTTCATGCCGAGGGTAATACCATCATCGTGGTGACCCACGAGCCTGACGTCGCAGCGCGAGCAAACCGGATCCTCACAATTCGCGACGGCCAGATCGAGAAGGACGAGAAGGTGAAATGATCGGGAACGTGTCGGGATGACGGACTCGGTTACGAATCAGGGGTAGATCAGGAACTACGCCGCCCCCATTTGAATTTGGCGGGGCACTGCGCACAGTTAGGTCTGGCCTTCTCGGCAAACAAGCATTCCCTCCCCGCCTCGACCGGCGGTCTAAACATACACGTTCCATCCGTCAGAAATAACAGTGGCGCCAAAGCCTCTTTTGGAAGCGTAAAAAAATAGGTCCCGCCTTACTTCTTAAGACGAGACCTTTCTAAAATCATCCGGCTTTCGTTGGAATAAATTTTTAACCCTCAGATTCATGCCGGGCTGAGCAAATCCCCGATTCCCTTATCGAGTATCAAATGTATTGACCGCAAAATCACCGCCCAATCCCCACGGCTTGAATGTGACGGTATTGTTCAGACTGTTAAGAACGTAGAAGAAACTTTGCAAAGATGTAGTTGCGCCGCCCCGATAAACTGCAATATCGGTTCGGGCATCGCCGTCATAATCGCCTTGCGCCGGAACATCAGCCGAGAGTCCGAACTGGCGAACTGAGAATCCGCCGTCCGAACTCCGCCGAATCCACCAGAACATCGGTGTGGTCGCAGTTGCGCCGACTCTCACGGCGGCAAAATCGAATTTTCCGTCTCCGTCGAAATCGCCCGGAACAATATAGTCGGTATTGAAGTTGCCCCATTGTTGATATTTGACAACTCCATCGGAACTCTGCTGGTAGATAAAAGTATTAACAGGCGCTTGCCCGAAACGGTAAACCGCCAGATCGAATTTTCCGTCGCCGTCGTAATCGCCCGGAACAGCCGAGTCAAAAGAGCTCGTTCCGTTGCCTGTTAATCCGAAATTGACGACACGAGCAGTATTGTTTGAACTTTGCCGGATAAACCAGGTTGTCTGCGCGGTTGCGGATGCGCCGCGCCTGAAAACCGCGATGTCGGTGATGCCGTCGCCGTCATAATCGCGCGTCACTGCCTGATCGCCGAATAATCCCCACGCATAATGCTGGAGCGTGAAATCCGAACTCTTGATGATAAAGAAATTGCTTTGCTGTCCGGCGGATGCTCCGGCGCGATAGAGCGCGAAATCGTCCTCGCCGTCGCCGTCATAATCGCCGGGTGCGGGAAAATCGGTATTGGCATCGCCGTGAATAACACTTTCAAAACCGTTCGTGCTGTTCGAGTTAAACCATTGAATAGGTGCCATTCCCGGAGGCGCGACATTCGGAAAACGCAGAATGCTGTAATCGGTTCTGCCGTCGCCGTCAAAATCCAGCGGGCGGCGATTACCCAATTGTCCGCGAATTTCGCCGCCGACGAAATTTACCGAATGAATATTGATATACGCCTGATGCGACCGGATCTGGTCGCGAAGAGTCGTCGAGATGGCCATTGATCCCGTGATCGTGCCCGAAGTGCCGCCGGGATTTGTAAAGGTTATCACGGGCGAGGCAGTGCCGCCGATCGGCGCCGCCGCGTGTATGTGCGCGCCCGTTTGAGTACTCGACAGGCCGGTATAAAAAACGGTCCAGCTCAGGACCCCGGTCGAATCGTCATAAACTAAACGTGCCCAGCCGGTCGCCGTCGAAGCGTTAGCCGTCGGAGCCTCCTGAGCACCGTTAAGAAAGGCTGAGAATGCTTCCGCTCTGACCGTGATGGACACCGTCAGTAAAAAAAGCGCAATTATCAGCAAATTGCCAAACCTATTTTTCATATTGTTCCTCCAGTAGAACTTACAAACTTGATTTCTTTCCACGAGTATGACGTATTCGTAAAAGATGAATTTATCGGTGTGCGGGCAAAGACGATAGTGGCACCTTCCAAACACGATAGAAGTTCGGAACGCTTTCTTGACTCCGTCAAAAACTATCATGCGATCACATGCCGACGTCGAACGCTGCCGATTGGTTCGCTAATACTACCACAGGATCGTCGGTAATTGGTTTTTCGGGAAGTTCGATGGCAAATCCATTGGGTTCAACTGACAGACCTCAACAAAGCATTCGCAACTTGACTCGCCAAGATGCCGCGGGCGTGGATAAACAATTTCGCCCTAGTTGCGTAGAATAGGGTGATCTCCATGGATACCCTCGAAACCTTAAAACTCGCTCTGTCCGCGATCTGGGCTCATAAGCTGCGATCGTTTCTTACACTGCTTGGGATGATCATTGCCGTTGCGTCTTTTATGGTTGTGTTCTCGCTGCTGCAGGGGTTCAACGTATATATCGACGATAAGATCGCGGGAATCGGCTCGAATTCGTTTACGGTTCAACGATTTCGTTTTGAAGATTTTAAGGACACGGACACGATTGCCGAGGCCCAGCGTAAAAACAAAGAGCTCGCTTTCGACGATCTCGAATTCATTCGCGCACGGGCTCAGGTCATAGACAAGATCGGCGCTAAGGCAGGTGGAAACAGACGTGAAGTTAAGGTCGGACCATTACTCATGGAAGACGTCGTCGTCGACGGCGCCGAGCCGATCATCGGGGAGATAGAGAATATCGACGTCCAGGACGGCCGTTATTTCACCGAGGCTGAAAACAATAACGCCATGCGTGTTGCGTTCATCGGGACCGATGTCGTAGACAAACTGTTTCCGCAGGGCGGAGCGGTCGGCAATGAGATAAAC
>JBBKXD010000253.1:0-3415 GCA_037969295.1 Pyrinomonadaceae bacterium
TCCTTCAGAATACGCATCAGCAGCGGTATCTCGAGACCGACCAAAACGCCGATCAGAAAGACCATTGAATAGAGAATGATCTGAAAGTAAGAGATGTGCGCAAAGGTTAGAAAGAGAACCGGAGCCGAGAACCCGCCGATGACCGCGACGGCAAGCTCAATATCGACGAACTTTTCCGCGACATGCTTGTCGATGTACTTTGACAGCCACGACCCGACGCCCATGGCAGAGAGGTAAATGCCGATGATAAAGGAAAACTGTGTGACCGAATCGCCGAGGACGTAGCTTGAAAGCGTGCCGGCTATCAACTCGTAGATGAGGCCGCACGTGGCGATGATTATGACGTTGAGGAAAAGTAGCGGCGTTCTGTTCATAAGATGTGACACGGAGACTGAGAGACGCGGCGACGCGGCGAAAAATCTCACCGTGTCTCCGCGTCACCGTGTCGCTCCGTCGTCCTAACCTTGGATCGCCGCGGCGATTATGATCGCGATACCGATCATAATCGAACCGATGACAATGCCGAGGGCGGTGTTGTGATCTTCTTCGATCTCTTTTTTGATCGGATAGATCAGGCCGAGAATGCCGTACGTGATCGAAAAAAGCACGACACCGATAAAGACGAAGATCAATGTCGTGACAACAACCTCAAGAAGCTGGTCCAGCTTAACGATCAATCCTAAAGGAGCAAACAAGTTCATCAACATTTATTTTCCTCCGCGAAAACCTGTGTAGATAAATGGCACACCGAGACGGGAACGGCTGCCCGAGTTAGCCACCTCCCAGCCGAACCAAGCTGCCGAAGCATAAAGAAGAAGCACGGCCATTCCAAACACTAGGTAGAGTTTTTTCAACATGGTAATATTCGCGTCCTTGCGGACGCATCAGGCAAGATGCCTGCTTTCCAGTCATTCATCCGAACCACTTGTACTGAACATACTGTCCTTCCACCGTCGCGACTCGAACGAGAATTTCCTCAGCAGTCCGACGACAGGCACGATCAGCAGCATGATGAACGCGCAAAGGAAATTTACGCCGCGGTTAACATTCTGCTCGACCTTGAGCGAGATCGGTATTGGCTTTTGCCAGTCCTGCCACGTGCCTTCTACACGCAACGTATATTTACCGGCAGGCAGCGACGAGAGTGTCGCGTCCTGGTCTTTCGAACCCTCGCTCCAACTACCGTCGCTATCCGAGCCGAAGTAATACTCGATCGGAATGCTCACCGACTCGACTTCCTGACTCTGCTCGTTCACAAGATCTACATCAAGCTCGGCAAACGAATTACTGACGGGCGCGGACGCCGAAATGCGAATGTTACGGTTCGCCTTAATTTCGAACGGCTGACTAAATGCCGTCTGAGGTGCGGTCGCATTCGCCATCGGCGCCAAGCTCAGCTGTTCCGACAAGACCGCGTTCGTCATTCCGGTGAAGGGGATCAGGAAAATTGCCACGACCATCAATAGCAGGATCGGCAAAAGTCCCCATGTGTAATAAAACCTTCCGGTGAAGGGCTGGTTCGGCGCGACCGACCAGGGCTTCGGAAGATCCGAGATCCCGAACGCCTTCTCGATCTCCGCGTTCGTCATGTAGGTCCCGACTGACCAGTTGATCTCGTTCGCGCTCGACTCGCGGGAGAGCATCAGCGGCGCCGCAACATAGTCGATGGCACGAACGGTTTCGCCTTGCTCTACGCGCCAGTAGAACTCGCCTTTTACGTACTGAACGACGGCGGGTGCATCCTGGAATATTCTGAACTTCGTGTTGTTGTAGACGACCGAGTTCGCACTCAGCATGTCTGCGGCTTGCGCAACTTCCGCTGGATTCACCGGCTCGACGAAATTCCAATGGTTGTCCGAATGGACCAGCCAACGGAAACCGATCGATGGGTCGTAGAGCAGATACTCGTGCCAGTAATACGTCTCGCCCTCGATCGTCACGCTGCGAACGACGGCGCCGATGATCCTGAATTTAACATCACCGGGAAACGTTCCCTCGGCGCCGATCGGCAAAACGAAACTTTTATCGACCGGTGTTGGCGTGAGAGATTTTAGATAGGAAAGATTTCCGTTGTTGACGTCGAGCAGCGAATCGCAATTTGGACACGTTAGGCGTTCGGTCTTGTCGGGTGCGACGAGAACAAGCGGTCCGCCGCAATTCGGACAACCCATCGCGGCAGTCGAAACACGCCGTGCCGCACGCTCAGCGGGACGGGCCTCGGCGAGACCGAGTTCAGCGAGTGAAACCTGTTGGCCGACGAAAAGCCACGGAGGATCCATACTGTAATCGATCGTGCCAAACGCATCGCCAATGCCGGAGAGGTCCGCATAACTGCTCTGATCGTTCGGCATGAGACGATATGGAATTTCGCCGTCCGCCGCGACGGCGGTCGCAACGCCTTTCTCGACGACCATTAGCGGAACCTGGCTCGGGATGTCGTTCACGGTTCTGCCGACCTGAAGGAGATCGAATTTTGGAAGTTGGATCCCGGACGGAAGCGGCTGATAGAACGTCAGGTAGAACTTCCCCTGTGCCTCCGCCAGCCATCCGACCCACCCGTTTGAAAACGTTGCGTACCACTCGTCCCAATATCCGCCGTGTTCATGACGAAGTTGAGCACGACCGGTCAGTTCAAAACGAGCACCCTTGAATTCTCCCTTCAATCCCAGCCTGAGAGGCGATTGTGACTCGGCGATCTCCGCGACTTTCCCCAGATCTTGTAATCCCCGATCGGTACGGGCGATCGCCGATCGGCAGAACGGGCAGACGAGGACGACCGTCGATCCCGCTTTGAATTCAACCGGCGCGGCGCATGACGGGCAGTTGGCCTGGAGAACGCTCAAGCGTCACCCCCGGCCATTTTGGACTTTGGATTTTGGGTTGCGGATTGCGAAACTGAATCTCCGCGCTCGATTTTCGTGACCGAGACGGTCGAGGCCCCGAGCGTGTTCTTAAGATTCGTTTGCCAGTCCCATTCGGGACGGGTTCGGCAGCAATATAGATTGAATGTTGCGACGCGGTGCTCGGGGTACGTGTGACAGGCGAGATGCGATTCAGTTAAAGCGATCATGCCGGTAACGCCGGATTCGCCGGGGAACCGATGCCAGACCGAACCGATTGCCTTGAGGCCGAGATCGTTTATAACGCGCTCGAACAGACCTCGTAACAGCGATTCGTCGCGTAAGCGCCCGGCGTCGCAGTCCGTAGCTTCGATCAGCCATTCCGTTCCAACGATCATTCGATAAATCTACGACGAGAAAATGAAAAAAGTTTGTGCCGTCGGTTTGAGAACCTATAATAGTGAAGTATGTCGAACAAAACTATAGCGAAATTCGGTGGCCTTGTCATTTTACTCATTGGTGCGTGCGCTTTCTTTTACTCTTGTTCACATGCTTCATCGACGGGCCATTATGTG
>JBBKXD010000254.1:0-3294 GCA_037969295.1 Pyrinomonadaceae bacterium
GATCCCGCCGTCGTCGAGATTGGGACCGGTCTCCTTCGAGTACTTGCCGTCTCAGGCATTTTTGTTTCCGTCGCTTTGACATACACAGGCGGACTCCAGGGAACAGGTGACACGAAGAGCCCTCTGTACATTTCTATCATCTCGCAGGTCGCGATTCCGCTTGGAATTTGTTTTATCATTCAAAGCATCGGCACGCTTGAGGCGATGGATATCTGGCTCGCGATACTCGCCGGTCACGCGACGCGATGCGTGCTTAGTATCATTCGGTTCAGCCAGGGAAAATGGCGTGGTATTACGGTTGATATAGAGAAAACTGAGGCGTAAGGTTACGCTTCAAAGGATCCCCTCGGGCTTTCGCGGGGAGATCGTTGCGCGGCCAGCGACGGAAAAATAATTATCTTATGTGTAGAAATATAAAAACACTTCACAACTTTGAGCCACCCGCGACGGATGAGGAGATCCGCGCTTCATCGCTGCAGTTCGTTAGAAAACTGAGCGGCTTTTCGAAACCATCGAAGGCGAATGAAGATATATTCAACCGAGCCGTCGAACAAGTTACAAATGCAGCGGACGAATTGCTACGGTCTCTCGTCTCGAACTCACCGCCGAGGGATCGCGAGATCGAAGCAGCGAAGGCGAAAGCAAGGGCAGCGGAGCGGTACGGATCGGCTTAGACTGAAGGCCAACGGAACCACTAAATCGCACTTACGGAGCTAACTATCCTTCTCTGCGTCCCCGGATTTCCCTGTCTCCGCGTCTTCTTCGACCCGCTCTTCCTCCGGGTCGTACTCCTCATAACCGTGCGCGTCGTCGTAATAATACTCGTGTTCCTTTTGATCTTCGGACCAGGTATCCTTTTTCTCTTCCCCGTCGTGCTTCGGCTTTTCCGGCATGGATAATTTATAATCGATTCGTTAATACTCTCCAAACAACTTCTTATGATAGCGAGAAATTACCTGTTGGGTCTCACGTTTGTCGTGAGCACGTTTGCCTCGACTTATTTTGTCACGGTTTCGACGGCGCAAGTTGTCGCTCCCGCCGCCGACACCGATCTGGACTATCAGGTCGCGGCCGTCCTCTACACGCAAAAGGCCGCAGAATATCGTGCGCTTGCTTATCAGGCCTTTAATATCGCGAGACTGCGGCTCGACGCGGATCTCAAGAAGAAAAACTGGAAGAGGCTTCCGAAGGCGGAGAGAAAAATGCCGCGTGCGATCGTTGTCGATATCGATGAGACAGTACTCGATAACTCACCCGCCCAAGCGTTTGGGATAAAGACGAACACCCCGTACAACACAAAGGATTGGTACGCTTGGGGAGAGTTGCGTAAGGCAAAGGCGGTTCCGGGTTCGGTCGAGTTTCTAAATTACGCCCTGACGAAAGGCGTCAAGATCTTTTATATCTCGAACCGGGACGAAGTTCAGAAGCAGGCGACGCTGGACAATCTGAAGAGCGTGGGCTTCGCGGATGTCTCGACTGAGAATCTATTGCTTCGCACCGCCGAATCCGGCAAGGACGCCCGGCGGTCGGTTGTCACGGAAAAGTACCGGATCGTAATGCTCGTCGGTGACAACCTTGACGATTTCACATCGGCATTTGAGAAAAAGGCGATCGCCGAACGCTTCGCGGAAACGGATAAGGTGAAAGATCTTTTGGGCAAGAGGTTCATCGTTCTGCCTAATGCGATGTACGGCACGTGGGAAAATGCCATATACGAACACCAACGTCTGACCGAAGCACAGAAGGCCGAGAAGCGTGCCGCAGCTCTCGAATTGCCGTAAAATAAGATCATGAAAAAGCGGACACCCGAGGAAAAACTTTTAAACCCGCGGCCCGGAAGCAAGATCGCCGAAGCTCGAGATTTTGGAATCGACTTGACGTTGACCGCCTCTCAGCTTCGATTGACGCCTCAACAACGCATAGACAATCTCCAGTCTGGCATGAAGTTTTTGGCTGAATTGGATAAAGCTCGGAAGATCGGCCCTCTGCGTGAAAAACAAACGTAAATGGTGGACCTCGAGAAAGCGATCACAAGTCTCGCCGCTAACAATGTCGACTTCGTCATTGTTGGCGGCGTTGCTATAACACTGCATGCGTCTGGGTATATCACTCGTGATCTGGATTTTTGTTACTCCCGGGAGAAGGGCAATCTTGAACGGATCGTGAAGGCGCTCTCACCGTTCGACCCAAAGCCCCGAAATTGGCCCGATGGGCTTCCATTTACTTTCGACCAACGAACACTGGGGAATGGAACCAACTTCACGTTTGAAACGACCGTCGGTGACATGGATCTGCTTGGTGAAGTGAAAGGTATTGGCGACTACTCGGACGCCGTCGCCCGTTCGGTTCCTTTCGAGCTGTACGGTGTGGAGGTTAGGGCTTTCGACTTGGAAGCGTTGATCGACTCGAAAAAAGCGGCGGATAGGCCTAAGGATCATTTGGTTTTGCCCGAGTTGCACGCCTTACGAGAGGCATTGGATCCGAACGAAGAATAGGAAATGATAAAAACAGTTATTTCTAAAAGTGTCGTGCGGTTTGTATTGCTCGCGCTCGCTTCCGCGAGCGTCACAGCCCAAAACCTCACGGTCCGGGAAATAATGGCCGAGCCCTCGATCGCCGGCATGCGTGTCGAGGGCGAGAAGCTTTCCCCCGATGGAACAAAGGTGATCTTCCTTTGGAATGCTGAAGGAAGGCAGCCGCGCGATCTCTATCTTGTTTCGACATCGGGTGGTGATCCCGTAAGGATCTTGAGCCCGTCAGATCTTCCGCCACCGAGTCGTCCGCCTGAGAAAGAGAACAAACTCGATTACGGCCTCACGCTGCGGGACGATTTCGTTAAAGCTCGCGAAAACCAGCTCGGTAATTTCGAATGGTCGCCGGATTCGAAAAAGCTCGTGACTTCCTACGGCGGTGATCTTTATGTTTTGACGATTGGCGAAGCCAAGGCTCGACGATTTACGAAAACACAGACTCCTGAGACCGGTGCGCGTTTTCTGGATAATGAACGAATTCTATTTTCCCAGTCCGGCAATCTGTTCGTTCTGGACATCTCGAATTCCCTGCTCACTCAGATCTCGCGCGAAGGTAACGCGCCAAACTTCATTTCCGTTCTCAACCCGACGCCAAACAAACCAGGGACGTTGATCGCGTACGTCGTATCGGACGGCTCTAAGAACAAAGCCCTGGTCGTGCCCAATTATCTGGACGAATTCACGGCTGCTCCGAACGTTCGCCGTGGCTGGACGGATCAGAAGGTCGTAGTCGCACCCGCCGACGGAAGTCGCGAGACGCCGT
>JBBKXD010000255.1:0-6141 GCA_037969295.1 Pyrinomonadaceae bacterium
GCCCTGCTCGAAGCCATGGCGGCCGGATGCGTTCCGATCGTCTCCAATCGAGGATCGATGCCGTCGGTCGTCGAAGACGGACGCAACGGCTTTCTCGTCGATCCCGGCGATATTACGCAAATTGTCGGGAAGTTAAAATTCCTTCTCTCAGAAGGTGAGACCGGGTGGAACGAGTATCGGCGTGAAGCCCGCGATACGGTCCGGTCTCGGTTCAATATGGACACTTACGCTGAAAAATTACGGAAACTTTACGCCGATACTCTCACCAACAAATGACGACGACCGAAAGAACAGATCGCACCCGTGTGCCCGTGCTCAAGCTGCTGGTCGACCTCTGCGATTACGAGATCGCGATCAGCCGAACTACGGAACTCGCGCGAGCTAGCCGTGGCGGGTACGTTTGCGTCGCGAATGTTCACGTCGTTATCGAAGCCGAAGACGATCCGCAATTTGCGGCACTCGTTAACGAGGCAGACATCGTTTTGCCGGACGGGACTCCGCTCGTATGGATGCAGCGGCTGCAGGGAAATGACGATGCGGCTCAAGTGCGTGGGCCATCTCTTATGCCCATGCTGATGAAGCGAGCTGAAGCTGAGAAACTGCGCGTCGGATTTCTCGGCGGCCGGTCGGATGTATTAGAAAGTATCGTTTCTCGCGCCGCTAAAGAATTTCCGCGCCTAACCGTTGCGTTTCGAACCTCGCCCCCGTTCCGTGAACTTACCGGCGAAGAAAATGCCGGGATCGCGAACGAGATCAACGATGCCAGCGTGCATATACTGTTTGTCGGGCTCGGCTGTCCGAAACAGGAGCGATGGATGGCTGCGAACCGAGGCTCGGTGGACGCGGTGATGATAGGCGTCGGGGCGGCGTTTGACCTGTACGCCGGAAATATTCGCGAGGCACCGTCGATGGTGAGTAAACTCGGACTCGAGTGGATGTTTCGCCTCGTTCAGGAACCGCGTCGATTGTTTTCTCGCTACCTGCTCGTCAATCCGCGGTTCGTCTGGCTTGCGGTGCGCCAGCTTATTCGAAGATCAAGCTCCTCCGCTTATGCAGAAGACGACGGATCTGATACTTCCGCTGACGACGAGGCTGCGGAGTCACTCTCGACCAACAAAACAGACAAGTAATGATCCAGTATCGCGGAGAGTTTTCGCGATTCTTCGCTGATCACCGTCAGGTATTCGCGAGTCTGGCCGGTGAGGCTCTCGTCCTCGAGTAGTAACTCTGTAAACCCAATGATGCCGGTCAGCGGGGTCCGCATCTCATGCGACATTTCTCTGACAGCCTTCTCAAATTTTGGTTCGGTCATGACTGTCGATTATAAAGGATTCTAGCCGGTATTCGACGCTTCAATTTCCCAGGGTATTTCGCTTTGTATTCCACAACTCTCGATAAAAGGCATCGTTCCGGAAGAGGAACGATGCCATTCTGAGAAGCGTCAGCCGATGATGGTGAGCCGTCGCTCCACTGTGGGCTACGGACAACGATTTCCGCGACCGCGACAGGGTCGCAGGGCGTGGGTCGAAACGAAATATGCGATCTGCCTGCCTTGCTTGGCGCTGGCCTCATCCGTTGAACGGAAGTGAATTCCCGAATAGACGCGAGCGTCGATGACCTCATCCACGCCGCCGCTGAAGGAATTCCACTGTCGGGTGATGCCGGAGATAGTTACGGAGATAGGCATTCCCGGTTCGTCGCCGAAGATCAACCCGAGGGTCGTCGCCATCGCCGCGCTGTTCGTCGCATGGGCCGAGGGAAACTCCGGATGCGGAGGTGTTGCGAAGAGTGGTGTCCAGGACGGATCGGGTGCTGTCGCGTCATTTCCATCCTCGTCACCGCGCCGGATAGCCGCCTGAGGGCGCCAGAAATTGTATAAATATTTGGCGTTCCAGCAAGCCACGCTCGCATCTGCCACCGCGAGGTACACAAGGGCATACGTCCGGGCATTTGTCGAAATGTCCGTTCCGCGCTCGGCGACCACCTGACGAATGACCGGGTTCCAGATCGCTGTCGGAGATGCCCGCCAGAAGGTTGCGATCTGTGTTTGTTCGGACGTGCGTGTCGGACTATTCAGCGCGCCGATGTCTTTGATCTCGTCATAGTCCTTAGAGTATCTTTCGGTGCTCAGCGACGGTGCGTCGTCAGGCCCAAACTGTGTAGCTCCTCGCAGTACCCACGTCGTTACGTTTCCCCATCCCGGGAGCAATGCCGGAGCATTATTTATCCTTTCCCAAACACCTGGATTTCCTGCTCCTGGTGCATCGTAGGAATATTGCGCCTGGGCCGCACCGTCACTTGCACGGGCGGCAAGAACTGCCGCCGCAGCGGACCGGCCGTAGTCGATCCCTGGATCTGCGGGTGACAAACCGTGAGCCGCGAGTGAATCAGTGAAAGCCGTGTCGAGCGATGACGTCTGTCCCGGGAAAAGATTTCGCAGCGCGTGATGTGCCGCCGCGATAGCTGCCGCTTCTGGCGAAGCGCCCGCCGGGGCGGTTCCGGGCGAAAGGTACGTCGCGAATGCACGGGTTATTCCGTTCACCGCGTCGTGAACGGAAACCTGGACGATCGCCATAGTGCGCGTTTGCTGGACCGGGGCCTGAGCCGACGCGGGAAGCAGGGTCAGCGTGACGGCCTGCTGATTCCATTCGGTCACTACGTCTGTCGGCGGCGGCATTAAAGCCACGGGCGGGGAGGCGGAGCCTTGCGTTATGCAAAGTGCGGAAGTAAGCGTAGCTCCCACGAAGATTGCGATCAAGCCGACTGCAGTCAGTATTTCTATCTTTATGTTTCGGATGTTCATTTCAGTTCTCCTTAATTATTTAGGGCGACTGCACACTGTTTACGGCCGTAGGCATGTAATATAATGTGCGGTAATCGCCGCGAGGTAGATCCTATCGAGACGGTAGATCCCTAGTCCTTACGTGCCCCCAATGTTTCTCTAAAAGACTTCCAACAGTTTTCCGAAAGGCGTCTAATGGAAAAGGCAATACAGCGTATTTTCGAATTCGGCCCCTTCCGGCTAATCCCAGAAGAGAGCCAGCTCCTTCGAGATGACGTGCCGGTCGCACTCACGCCAAAGTCGTTCGATCTGCTCGTCGTGCTGGTCGAGAGTTCCGGTCATTTGCTTGAGAAAGGCGAGTTGCTGGAGCGGGTTTGGCCCGACAGTTTCGTCGAGGAGGCGAATCTTTCGGTGAAAATGTCCGAGCTCCGACGGGTACTCGGCAAGGGCGACGATGGAGTTCAGTACATCGAAACCGTTCCTCGGCGCGGATATCGATTCGTAGCCCCCGTTACCGATGTGCGTGACGATACGGGATCGTCGACCGTGGTGGAGCCTCCGGCGGAACTAGTGAAACAAGGGGTGTCAGCCCAACGCTGGATGTTGTTAGTAGTAGCTGTACCGCTCGCTATAACGATTCTCTTGGGAATCAATGCAGGAGGGCTTCGCGAGCTGCTGTTTGGATTCGTCGCTCCCGCCACCCCTATAAAGTCGATCGCTGTGCTACCACTTGAAGATCTCTCAGGCGATCCGTCACAAGAATATTTCTCAGATGGAATGACCGAGGCGCTCATTACGGACCTCGCCAAAATCGGAGCACTGCAGGTCGTGTCGCGCCCGGCTGTGATGGCCTACAAAGGTACTCGAAAGCCAGTTTCGGAGATCGGTCGCGAGCTGAACGTCGACGCGGTCCTCAGCGGCTCAGTCCTTCGTTCCGGGGAGCGGGTTCGGATTGCAGTGCAGTTGATCCAAGCGGCGACCGGCCGCACCTTATGGTCGGAGAGCTACGAGCGCGACATGCGCGACGTGCTCGCGCTGCAGCGCGAAGTGACGCGCGACGTCGTCGGCGAGATCAAGATCAAGCTGACGCCGCAGGAGCAGGTCCGGGTCGGCAGCGCGAGCGCCGTCGATCCGGCCGCGTATGACTATTACCTTCGCGGAAAATATTACCTGTATCGCCAGACCAAGGACGACAACGAGACTGCGATAACGGCGCTCGAGCGCGCGGTTGCGGCCGACTCGCGGTTCGCGGCCGCCCACGCAGAGCTTGCGCAGGCCTACGTCTGGAAGTTATTTCTATTCGCACCCGAAGAGACGCAGTTGGCCGAGCAAGCTTTCGTGTCGGCAGAGAAGGCACTGGCCCTCGACCCTGAGCTGGCCGTGGCGCATCTCGCTCGCGGGCGTTTGCTGTGGACACCGGCAAACCATTTCCCTCACGAGAAGGCCATCCGGGAATACCGACGCGCCCTCGAACTAGATCCGAATCTCGACGAAGCGCGAAACCAGCTAGCGCTTGTGTACAATCACATCGGCGCGCTCGACGATGCACGCCGCGAACTCGAACGCGCCGTCCAGACCAACCCGAGCAACAGCCTCGCCCAGTTTCGGATCGGCGAGACGCTTTTGTTTCAGCGGAAATTTGAAGAGGCACTGGCGGAGTTGCGCCGCGTGCCGAAGGAAGTAAACCCCGCACTCGTCGGCCATCAGCTGGTTTGGGCGCTTTTTAACCTCGGCCGCAAGGAGGAGGCGGCAGCCACGCTCGACCAGTTTCTAGCAGACCACCCGGAAGACAATCGCGGACTGTATACGAGTCTTCAAGCCGTACTCGCGGCCTCTAACGGACGGAATGCGGAGGCAGAGGAAAAGATCCAGGCAGCGGTGAAAAAGGGAAAAGGGTTTGGGCACTTTCACCACACGGCATATCACATCGCCTGCGCATACGCGTTGATGAACGACACCGAACAGGCGGTGAAGTGGCTGACCGTTGCCGCCGAGGACGGCTTTCCGTGCTACCCGCTTTTCGCGAGCGACGCCAACCTCGACAACCTACGCGGAGATGAGAGGTTCATCGTATTGATGACCGACCTCCGCGGAAAGTGGGAGCATTTCCAGTCTATTTTATAGCTGGCGGCGTAGCGGGAAGCTCCCCCCGCGAGTAGATAGGGCGCCTAAGCTCTCAATACCGGCCAGTCGCTTTGTCTACCGAACTGGACGATCTGTGTTTCCGCCGTCGTGCGACCGATGAACTAGGTCGCAATCGATGGACGGTATGCGGTCGCGTCGAACTTTCGCGCATATTTGACGCAGATCGAGTGCTTTCCCGATACCTCGGTTGCCATACCCTTACCGCACGGCTATCATTTTTCAATACATTAGATCGGAGGTTTGATGGCTGAGAAGGGTGTGAAGATAGCTCCCGCGGAAGGGAAGCTGGGTGTGCTGCTGGTCGGGTTGGGCGCGGTGAGTACGACGTTCGTCGCGGGCGTCGAGGCGATCAAGCGCGGGCTGGCCCAGCCGGTCGGCAGCCTGACGCAGATGGGTACGATACGCCTTGGCAAGCGAACCGATAACAATGTTCCGCCCATTAAAGAGTTTGTGCCGCTGGCCTCGCTCGACGACATTGTCTTCGGTGCGTGGGACATTTTCCCCGACAACGCATTCGCCGCCGCAATGAATGCCGGCGTGCTGGAAAAGGACCTGCTGAATCAAGTCTCGGAACAGCTCGCGTCGCTCAAGCCGATGCCCGCCGTGTTCGAACAAAATTACGTCAAACGTCTGCACGGTGAGAACGTCAAGGCCGGCAAAAACAAGATGGAGCTGGCCGAGCAGCTCATCGCCGACATCGAGCGTTTCAAGTCTGAGAACGGGTGCGATCGGCTGGTGATGGTATGGGCCGCGTCGACTGAGATCTATCTCGAAGAGTCCGAAGTTCACAGCACGCTGGAAGCATTCGAGCGCGGACTCTATGACAATGATCCCGCGATCGCGCCTTCGATGATCTACGCATATGCGGCGCTCAAGTCACGCGTTCCGTTCGCGAACGGAGCTCCAAATCTCGCGGTGGACATCCCGGCATTGACGGCGCTCGCGGATCAAATGCGAGTGCCCATCTGCGGGAAGGATTTTAAGACCGGGCAGACATGGATGAAGACTATCGTGGCACCCGGGATCAAGGCTCGTATGCTCGGGCTCGATGGTTGGTACTCGACGAACATTCTGGGTAATCGCGACGGCGAGGTTCTCGACGACCCGGAGAATTTTAAGACGAAGGAAGAGTCGAAGCTGTCCGTGCTCGAGCACATCTTGCAGCCGGACGTTTACCCGGAGTTATACGACGATTTCTCGCACGTCGTCCGCAT
>JBBKXD010000256.1:0-5520 GCA_037969295.1 Pyrinomonadaceae bacterium
AGCGACGCACGATACGAGGCTTCAGCCGCACCGACCGAATGAAGAGCCTGAGTTCCGGTACACGAAGACTGCGAAGGAACATTCAGATCTTTATGGCCCCAGTGCGAAGGCATCTGACGGCCGTGCGAGTTCGGATCGATCTCAGCGCCGACGGCCGAGTACAACATCTCGAGCGCGGTCATTCCCAACCCGAGCATCAGCGCACGATCGCGATAATACGGAAAGAACCAGTCATAAGCCGGCTTCATTGCGAGAGCGGCCCCGACTAGGGCGGCTTCGTGACCGGCACCTGAGATTTGGAAAAAGATCTTGTTCTGGCCCTTGAGCTGAATTTCCTTATCGTCGATCCGCCGTGACATGTACATCGTCCGGTACAGGCCGATTAGCGTCTTATTATCAAGACCGCGCCGTTTATCTATTTCGCCCGACGCCTTCTTGGTCGCGGCCGTGGGCGGCTCTTTCGCCGTTCCTTCCGCGGTCGTCTGCGTCTTTGTCTCGTCTACGTAGCCGTCGGCCTCCGTCGTTTTCGCCTTTTCAGCGACGATGACCTTTCCGTTCGCCTTCGGGTTCTTCTTGTCGGTTTTTTCTGCTGCGGTCGCCATTCGATAAGTCCTTAAGGTCAGGTGTTAATGCTCTTGGGGCAAGGTATAAAGATAGCAAACTAACGGTAAACTGGGAACTGTGAACTGATTGTGGTGCCGTCAAAACCAGCGCCGGGCCCATTTTGGAATCTTTTCTGCGACTTGGCGACTTTGCGGGAATTTACCCGTTTTACTTCCCGCAAAGTCGCCAAGTCGCAAAAAAGAAGAAGATTAGAACCAAAGGCGATTGATGAACTAGCGGTCGGGTCGATTACACCGTTCCTCCTTCTCATTTTAAGAGAATTGCGCAACTGATTTCGGATAGAATGCTCGGCGCTACGCCTTTAAACTTGGAAACATGATGAGCGAGCAGATAGATTGGCGATGGAAGGCGGTGCAGATGAGGAGTCCGCAATTCGACGGCGTGTTTTACTTCGGCGTCAAGACGACGGGCATTTTCTGCCGGCCGTCGTGCTCGTCCCGAAGCCCGAAAAGACAGAATGTCAGTTTTTTCGTCACGACGATCGAGGCAGAGCGTTCCGGTTTTCGCGCTTGTCTTCGCTGCAAACCGACGCAGGAATATTTTCCCGGACCGGCCGCCATGCTTATAGCCAGCGCGTTCCAAACTCTGCATAAAGATCCTGACGAAGTTCCGACCATCGCTGATCTGGCAACGCGGCTGGATGTAAGTCCCGGCCATCTACAAAAAACATTCAAGGCCGTTCTCGGCCTGTCACCGAAAGAGGTTACCGACATAATGCGAATTGATAATTTTAAGAAGAACGTTAAACGAAGCGATGTCACGACATCGCTCTACGACAGCGGATTCGGATCGAGCCGCTCGCTCTATGAGAAAGCGGGCGAGAATCTCGGCATGACCCCGGCGACGTATAAGAAAGGCGGTAAGGGAATGAAGATCAGATACACGATCGCCGAATCGCCGCTTGGTAAATTATTGGTCGCGGCGACCGAACGCGGCATCTGCGCCGTGAGTTTTGGCGATGATGAAGAATCACTCCGTCGCGAGTTATCGGACGAGTTTTTCGCCGCTGAGATCGAAGACAACGACGACGGTTTGAAAGATGCGGTGCGTGCGATAGTAAAAAGCCTCGACGGCGAAAAGACGATCCTCACGCTGCCGCTCGATCTTCATGCCACAGCGTTCCAGATGCGGGTGTGGTCCGAGCTGAGAAAAATTCCCTATGGCGAAACGCGCTCGTATGCCGAGGTCGCCGAAGCCGTCGGCAATCCGAAAGCGGTCCGCGCCGTCGCGCGCGCGTGCGCGACGAACCCGGTCGCGTTGGTCAACCCGTGTCACCGCGTGATCGGCAGCGATGGAAAGTTGAGTGGCTATCGATGGGGGATCGAGAGGAAAAAAGCATTATTGGATAAGGAGGGTCGAAAGTGAATTGCATAATAAGAAACTCCCCTCCTGGATAGGAGGGGTGGCTGCCGTTTCGGCTGACGGGGTGGTGGATAAAAGGATCAGATTCTGTCGGTCCACCACCCCGCCTCGCAAAGCCTCGGCACCCCTCCTATCCAGGAGGGGAGTCTTGCGATTTTCGGTCACTGCGCTTTCAACACCCAACCGTTTGGATCGACAACCGGAGCGGTGCCGGTGAAAACGACCGAGCCTCTGCCGTTGGGCATTTTGATCCGCTGGATTTTTCCTCCGACCTCGACCTCGATCGGCATCGGAAAAGGCATGTCATTCGGCGTTACCCAGCGCAAAAGCATAGCCTTCTTCGGAGCAGTATTCGGCCCCTCGGTGTAATCGCCGATGGCCGTTCTCAGTTCCGGCAGTTTCGGCTGGCGCAGGTAAAGTTCAAAAAACCAGTCGAGCTCCATCTTCGATTCCGCTTCGGCGATGGCGAGAAAATCGTCGGTGTTAACCAACCGCGTCTGGCGTCCGTCGGTAAAGCTTTCCATCTCTTTCGTCGGATACGCCATTCGCCTCAGGCTTCGGAAGAAAGCATCGTCGCCGATCACATAACGTAGCGTGTGCAGCACGACGGCGCCTTTGCCATAAATGTCGCCGTTGGATTTTATGTAATCCGGCGCGAGCAGATAGATCTGGTATGCCGGTGTCGCCTCGCGCGGCGCGACGGCCTGAATGTTCAGGGTGTTCTTTGCACGGCCCTTCATCGCGTCGAAGTACGCGTCCTTCTTGCCAAGGTATTCGAGATAGAAAGTATCCATGAACGATTGAAAGCCTTCGTGGATCCAGAAATCGCGCCAGTCCGACGCGGTGACGAGATTCGCCCACCACTCGTGGCCGAATTCGTGCAGCATCAATGAATCGAATCCGAAGTCGGTCTTGCGAAATTGATTTCCGTACGCGATCAACGTCGCGTGTTCCATACCAAGATGCGGCGTCTCCGCGATGCCGAGCTTTTGCGAACGCCACGGAAACGGCCCGAGATATTTTTCGAAATATGCGTTGTACTTTTTCGTCTCCGCGATGAGCCACGCGCCCTTGTCGTAACTCTCCGGTAAAACATAAAACTCGATGGGGATCGTCTCGCCGGTGATGCTTTTCACGCTGTCCTTGATCACGCGATACGGCGCGGCGTTGAATAGGATCTCGTAATTAGGGATCGGGTTCGTCATCCGCCAACTGTACGTGGATGTCCCGTCCGCATTCTTTTTCACGCCTTCGAGTTTTCCAGGCCCGGCGGCGACCAGCGGATCGGGAACGGTGATGTGCATCGAGACGTTCGACGCCTTGTCGGACGGATGATCTTTCACCGGAAACAACAGATCGGCACCGTCATTCTGCATAGCTATCGAAACCCAATCGGCGCCGCTCGGTGTTTTCTTCCACATGAACCCGCCGACCCACGGCGGATTCGGCGCGACGCGTGGGGTTCCGGAATATTTAATAACCGTCTTGATCTCATCCCCGACCTGTTTCGTCATCGGAAACCAGATCCAAATGCGGCCGTCCTTAAATTCGTGTTTCAGTGCGATCGATCCGTCGGTGACGCTCGCGATTGAGTACGGGGTATCGAGATCAAGTAGGATCACGTTCGTCGGGATGACGACCCGCGCCGTCATCACGGTCGTTCCAGAAATCGATTTCATTTTCGGATCGACGTTTATCGTGACGTCATACGATTGCACGTCATAGGCGGCCTGCTCGAAAGTAAGGGGAGCTCCGGTTACCGTCGGACGAGCCGGATGGTCGCGCTGGGCGTAGACGAAACTCGTGAATATGAAAACGATGGCAAGTGATATTCTTGTAAACTTCATAATGGCTTCGGATAAGACGGGGCGTTTTTGTTTCGCAGTTTACCACGGAATGCCCTGAAATCGCGGAACCCGTTCGGACAACTAAAACCTGAAAAGTAGAAACTGAAAACGAACTTTTCAGGTTTTAGTTTTTAGTTTTCAGTTTGTTCGGAGACTTTCTTTGGATCGCTAATTGTGAAAACCTTAACAGATCATGTTGAGAATGCTGCTGTCGATCTTACTGGTATTCTTCGCCATATCTTCCGTGTGGGCGCAGCCGCCAAAACCGTCCAAGGCTAACGCACGGCCGAAGGAAAAACAACTCGTCGCTGAACCGTTCGATAAAGCTGACGTCGCCACCATGGCAAAGCAATGCGTCTCGCTTGATACCGAAGCGGGCTTGATCGAGATCGAACTATATCCCGAGCACGCACCCGAATCGGTACGGAATTTTCTGAATCTTACGGCGACCGGCCTCTTTGACGGGACGAGTTTCAGCCGTGTCGTTCCCGGATTCGTGATCCAGGGCGGCAATATGTGGTCGCGCGAAGGCGGCAAGGTCACACGTGCAGTCGGTGAACGTGCTCGCCGCACGCTGCCGGACGAGCCGAACAATATCCTTCACGAGCGCGGCATCGTTTCGATGGCCCGGCCCGACGAGCCGAACCAGGCGACGACGGATTTTTTTATCCTTGTAAAAGAAGCTCCCTATCTGGATGGTAAATTCGCGGCGTTTGGCCGCGTGACGAAGGGAATGGAAGTCGTCGATGCGATCAACCAAGCGCGGGTTACTGAAGAGAAGCCGGAGAAGCCTGTAAGGATTAGAAAAGCGACGGTCGCAACGTGCCGGCCCCACCCACGCTAAGTGATCTCCGCAAAAGCAAGTACGTGTCCGTCCCAATCTAAACTGTAAGCCGCTTTATGCCCCCAATCGCGCTGAGCCAGCGGGCTTAATTCCCGAGCTCCCGCCTCAAGCGCTCTATTGTGGTGATCAGCCGCCGACTCGACGACGAGATATACCTCGGAAGATGGAAAGGGCGAACGCCCGGTCGCAAACCCGAGAAGTCCTGATGCGCCCGCTGCCGGCATAAGACCGAGAACACATTCTGGCCCGAGCGCAAACTCCGTCATCCCCGGAACGTCCAGTGCCGGCTCCATCGCAAGAACGCATGCGTAAAACTCCGTACTCCTTCTCTGGTCGGCGACGTACAGAATGAAGTGAGCTTTCATGGTCCGCCTTAGTCCCCGAAATCCAGATCGAGCGTCATCCTGTACTCATTCGCCATCGACGGATGGCCGTGCGCCATCGAAACGTCGATGCCTTTTTTGTAAGTTCCGATCGCCTTGTCGCGATCGCCGGAAAGAGCATACGCATTGGCGAGCGTTCCGTACGCGTTTCCTTCGTCGTCAGATTTCGCAAGATAATCCTCGAGCACGCGGATCACATCCGCGTGCTTTTCGAGCTTTTCATACTCCTTCGCGAGTCCGAACATGACCATCGTATTCGACGGATCGGCGACCAGCATCTGTTCGAAAACTTTGATTCGATCCATAAAAATTAACGGGCGTATGCCGCGACGGTCTGGCCAAATTTCCGTAAGCTTGCCGGGGCAGCCGAAGCCGGAACCGCCGGATAACCGAGTATCTCTTTAGCTGTTTTCTGGTAGATAGCCCGGTTCAGATCTTTGTCCGAGTTGATCACAACGCC
>JBBKXD010000257.1:0-3518 GCA_037969295.1 Pyrinomonadaceae bacterium
CGCTCTTTGCGCAACCATTTTAGGTGTTCTTCTGTCGTTTTCGAGTATCGTCTCGGCTCAGGATGACACTCGCGTCTCAGCGACGTGGCAGGTGAGTCGCTATGACATCTCAGCCACGCTTCCGCAAACCGAGGCAGACCGGAGCCTAACGGTTAAAGCAAAGCTGGACCTGAAAAATGTATCCGGCCGACCGGCGTCAACATTGACCTTGAGGATCAGTCCATCTGCCGCAGTTACATCCGTTTCGGTGAACGGAGCGTCGGCAGACTTTACGAAGGGCGAAGAAAAAGTCGGGACTGGTTCGCTGCAAAAAATCGGCGTGCGAATTCCGTCGGTTCAATCCGGTGGAGCTTTGTCCGCGACTGTGGATTACAAGCTCGCTGTCAAAGACAATTCCGGTCTGAATGCGATCTCTCCGGCTGGTTCTCAGTTCCTACCCTTAACGTTCTGGTACCCGACGCCGAACAGTTGGTATTTTGCGCGGGGCGCAGATTATGCACCGTTTCGTGTTCAGGTAAATTCTCCCGGTCAGACGATCGTTTCTTCAGGTGTCGAGGCAGGAGGTGGATTCGATCAGAAGCTTGGCGGCCAGCCTTTCTTCGCGACCGGAAACTGGGACACCGTAAACGCGTCGGGTGTATCGGTGCTTTTGCCGAAGGGCTCCGGGCCGAACGGTCAAAAGCTCGCTTCCGAGCTTGCGACGTTCGCGTCTGATGCAAGAACGTTCACTGCAAATCTTCTGGGCCCGGCTGCGGATGTTCCGCTTCGGCTTGTTGCCGTTCGGCGGGCGGGCGGTTTCACCGGCGGCGGAACTGTCTTGATCGACGAGAGTGTGTTTCGACGTGGAAGGCTCGACTCACAGACAGCGATGACCGTCGCCGATTCGGTTGTTAAAATATGGCTCAGCGGAACGGCCGTAGTAACGGGCGACGGCAACGGCGTGATTCGCGAGGGTCTCGCTAAGTACATTGCAACGCAGTTTCTGGAAAGCAAATTCGGAAAAGAAATAGCCGATCTCGAACGACAGCGGCAGCGGATCGCCTACGCCTCGGTTTCGCGTCGCGATTCGCCACTGACGGTGGTTTCGTCACTCGACGACTACTACTACCCCGAGGTTGCGAATAAAGGTGCTATGGTGTGGCGACTCCTCGCTCGAAAAGTGGGCGCGGATGAATTTTACAAGGCGGTGAGGTCTGCGACGCAGGACGGAACGGTTTCGCTTTCCGAGATTCGGGCGCAGTTTCCGTCTGAAAAAGAACTGCTCGACCACCTTTTCGACCAGGTCACCGAAACGAATCTCCAAGCTGGTTTGTCTCAGGTCGTCGGCGGAGAGTCGCGAATTGCTTTGAGGAATATTGGCCCAGTGGACGTGACGGTAAACGTCGCTGCATCGATGGCAAACGGGGAGCGAATGTCTGCCCCAACCACGATTCGAGCGAAGAGTTTTGGAGAAATTACGTTTAAGACGGCGAACAAGATAAGCCGGATCGAGATAGATCCCGAGAAGTTTTATCCGCAGACGGATTATTCGGATGACGTCGCGCCGCGGGAATCGACGGACAGCGATCTTCTGCTTGCGGTGAAGCGTCTGTTCGATAAGCAGGAGTTCGCGAATGCTGAAGTGTTAGCCCGCACCGTCCTTCGCGATCAGCCGCGATTCGACGACGTTCGCGTGCTGCTTGGACGTTCGCTGCTTGCGCAGGGAAAGAACGGTGATGCTGAGCGTGAGTTCCGCACGGTCCTCGACGAAAAACTTCCATCTCCGCGCAGCCTTGCCTGGGCTAACGTCGGCTTTGCCGATATCGCCGCGAAGAACGGGCAGAGCGCACAGGCGGCAAGATTTGCTGCTGATGCGATCTCGGCTGATGCCGAATACGGAGCGAGTCTTGCGGCGCGGGCGATCCGAAATCGCTCGAATGCTGCGTCTGGTTCCGACGAAAGTATCAAGGCGTTTTTTGCGGCATTCGACAAAGCGGCGGTTTCCAATCGCAAGGCGGATCTCGAGGGCATGACCGTCGCCGGCGAAGTTTCGAAATTTGTCAGCGGAATATCGGGACAGACGGTTGAATGGAAGACGAGCGTTGTACACATTGATCAGATCGACGCGACCAATGTTTGGGTGGAAGCATTGCTTACCGTCAGGCTCCTGAACCGCGAAGCGGAAACGGGAACGGCCGTTTACCGGCTAACGCGCATTGTTGGAGGCTGGAAACTGAGCTCGGTGGATATATTCGAGGTGCGATAGTTGGAAATTAAATTGCTTCTCATGGATTGCGACGGCGTCTTGACGGACGGCCGTCTTTATTTTTCCGCGCGGGGCGAAGAGATGAAGGTGTTTGACGTTCGCGACGGGCAGGGAATTGTTTCCTGGCATCGAGCAGGGTTTAAGTCAGGAATTATCTCGGGTCGCGGAGCTGTTGAGATCATTAGACGGAGAGCGGAAGAGCTTGGGATCGAGTTTGTTCGGACCGGTTCGACGGATAAGATTAAGGACTTCGATGAGATCATCGCACCGCTTGGCATTGACGCACGTAACGTCGCTTACGTAGGTGATGATGTCGGCGACGTTGAGTTGATGAAACGTGTCGGCTTCGCGGTCGCCGTGGCCGACGCTCAGGACGAAACAAAGGCCGTGGCGGCGTATACGACGAAAGCCAAAGGCGGTCGCGGCGCGGTGCGGGAAGTGATCGATCTATTGCTGTCGGACGACGAGAAATAGTTGTTGCTCGTCCGGCACGAAAGTGGCAGAATGTTCGCGTTCAATCAGCGGGCGTAACTCAATGGTAGAGTGTCAGCTTCCCAAGCTGAAAGTTGCGAGTTCGAGCCTCGTCGCCCGCTCCAGTATTTAGAATTCCATTACCGCCCGTTCACAGAGTCCACTCACCAATCAGGACCATCTATCGCAGCAACTTAAGCAACCTTCGTCGCGAGCGTCTCATCTCAATCGGCCGGTGTAAAGAGCGATCAGAGATATTTCAAATAGATGTTCTTTTAGAAGTGAATGAACTTTTAACTCATAAGTAGTGAGTCGCCTTGACAAAGGTGCGGGCGGCGTAGAGAATACATGTTTGCCACTAGAGAAATTTAGTCAGCTTGAAAACAAAAGTTAGTTATTTTCCCAAGTGTGCTTGACAACGATTTTCGCTTCTGTATAATCAGGAGTTTCGCTCATAGAAAGACGAGCGAATTAAAGTTGATATTTGAAAACTAGATATGTGAGAGTCCATGTGTTAATTCAAAAAGAATTACTACTGACTTCGGTTAGTAGTAGCGACAGGAAACTGTCGTACGAACAATGAACTAGGAAATCAACGAGAGTTTGATCCTGGCTCAGAATCAACGCTGGCGGCGTGCCTCAGACATGCAAGTCGAACGATTAAAGCTCTCTTCGGAGAGTGCATAGAGTGGCGTACGGGAGAGTAACACGTAAGTAATCTACCCTTGGGTGGGGAATAACTTAGGGAAACCTAAGCTAATACCGCATAATGCAGCGGCTCCATATGGAGACAGTTGTTAAA
>JBBKXD010000258.1:0-5823 GCA_037969295.1 Pyrinomonadaceae bacterium
GTGAACTGACCGCCATTCGCGATGGCCGCTTCGAACGCGGTTTGATGGGCACCGTACCACTCCGGCCAAATGGCCGAAAGAATCTTCTCGCTTCCGACCCACACTATCGACCAAGCAAAAAATCCGACAATAACGCCCAAAACGATTCGTAGCATATACTTCTCCAAGGATATTGTTTGAAATTCTGGATCCTCGAAATTCTAGCGCGAGTTTGTAAGGCACGCGAGACCGCGGTGAGAGAGTTCAACTTAGATTCAGATTCGTTGAAGATTCCAGTATTCGCGTGGAAGTATTGTTAAGAGTTGATTCGCGCCGTGGGAGGTAGTTCGAGCGGGTTTTCAGCTCGCGTAGGCGAGTGTTAGCGTAAAGCCCCCAGCGTGAGCTGGGGGTTACCGATCCCGACATCCAGCTCGCGTATGCGAGCGATAGCCAACACTTCCACATATGCGAAAGTCGCATACGAACCTTTTTTTCAAATCGTTTTCTCGACTCGCGACAGGCCGAGAGCGCCAACCGCGTCTCTATGATTATGTCGGCGGTATCCTCCGCGAGTTTGGCGGAATCTCACGTCATCATGAGAAACGATCGTTTCGTTAAGAGTTCATAGAGATGCCGCAGACAAATGCGATTGCATTCGACGAACAATTTTGTGGAGTTGACATCTGTCGCTCGCGGTACGCGAGCTCGATCGTTGTTTGCGCGTAACCCCCAGCTCGCGCGGGGGGCTTTATGCTACCGCTCGCTACGCGAGCTGCTGACTGGTTCACCTTTACCTCGAGTTGGCGGGCGACGCACAGTTTATCTATTCCCAATCATTCTTGAGCAGCAGCTCTTCGATCCTGTAGGCATGTAGCATCTCGTGATTCAGCAGATGCCGGAACATGATCCATACCGAATAATGATCAAACGCCTCGTGCTCGGCCGTTTTCTGCCACTCATCCGCCGATAGCTTCTTCAGTCTTTCGACGAGCGCGGCCCGCTCGCGTACGTAGCGGTCAAGGCTTTTGTCGAGATCTATTTCGAGCATTGCACCTTCTTCGTCTTCGGCGGAATTGTAGATAGTCTTGATGACCGGGTCGGCTGTGGAAAGGATCATATCTAGACGAGCAAGAAACGAGGCGTCCGACTGCGACAGGTGAATGGCGTGCTCATACGCCGACCATTTCGCCGGGCTCGGGCGACGCTTTAGGATCTGCGGCGGCACCTCTCGGATCAGAGGAATGATCACGCCGGGTGCCGTCTCCAACGCGGAGATTAAGATGGTTGTATTCGCGGTGGTGTCGGTATATGCCATTCCTATTGGATCGCGTAGCGATGAACTGAATTTAGCCGTGGATTTTAGCCCACGGAACGTCGAACAAATGCGTTGCTGTCGCGTCAGCGACAACTTAATAATCTTGCAGCCGATTCAATCGTCGCTACGCGACGAACATTATTTACCTTCTTTCGCCGTGGGTTGAAACCCACGGCTAAAGTCGGGTTGCCGCTAGGCGGCACGGAGAAACTTAACCGTGGCGTGCGGCTTCGATGGCGGCGATGTCGATATTTTGCATCGTCATCATCGCGTCGAACGCGCGTTTGGCTGCAGCGGGATCCGAATCGGTGATTGCTTCCGTCAATGCGGTCGGCGTGATTTGCCAGGACAAACCCCACCTGTCTTTGCACCAGCCGCACGCACTTTCTTCGCCGCCATTGCCGACGATCGCGTTCCAGTAGCGATCGGTTTCTTCCTGGGTTTCGGTTGCGATTTGGAACGAGAACGCTTCGTTGTGCTTGAACATCGGTCCGCCGTTGAGGCCGAGGCAGGGAATTCCCATCACAGTAAACTCGACCGTCAAAACATCACCTTTTTTCCCCGACGGAAAATCACCCGGAGCCCTGTGCACCGCCGTGACCTCGGAGTCGGGAAACGTCTCCGCATAAAACCGCACCGCCTCCTCAGCGTCGCGATCGTACCAAAGACAGATCGTGTTCTTTGCATTCATAATAATTTACCTCGATGAATGTCTGCGCGAAGCCCCACGAAGTACGCTTTAGAACATCGCTCTATCGCTCGTCAATTAATGACTAAAAAAGTTTCGGATGCTTCAGATGAAAACCCGTCGCGTCCTGGTATGCTTTTGCGACCGACAGTAATTCCGCTTCTCCAAATAGCTTGCCAATGAGAGTAATTCCGGTCGGGGTGCCTTTGCGCGTGAAACCGTTTTGCACGATGACTGCCGGATGCCCTGTCAGAGTCGTCATTTGCAAATTGAGACTGCTTACAGGCGGAGGGTAGTCTGCGCTGCTGTACGGTGCGACGTAAACGTCAACTGCGTCGAATATCTTTGTCGCAGCCTGCATAATGAGCGTTCTGATACGATTTGCCCGAACTGATTCGACAGCCGGAACGGTTCGCGTCATCCGACTGAGATTGCCAACGCCATCGGTATCTTGACTTTCCAAAAGTGCATCTCGCCCACTGCGAACCAGTTCATCCCAAACTGACCCTATTTCGCCGAACCACGCAACCATACCGGCAGCCTGTATGGGGTAATCCGGCAGTTTCACGGCTTTGAGATCAAAACCTAATTTACGCAGTGTCTCCAATGTCGCAAAATCATTGACTTTTTCTTCTGGCAAAGAGTGTTCTTCGTCGAAAGCCGCTTTCAGATATCCTATTCGCAGCTTTCTCGCGTCCGTCTTTGCGTTCCAGTTGAACGGTAAATCTATAACGGTCAAATCTAAATCGTCAGAGCCGTGAATAGCATTCAGGACGAGAGCGCAATCTTCAACCGAACGACACATCGGTCCGACCTTATCGAAACTCCACGCACCGGGCATTACGCCGTCGCGGCTGACTCTTCCAAAAGTCGGGCGCAGCGCCGTCACTCCGCACTTGACAGCCGGTTCAACCAATGAGCTGCCGGTTTCCGTGCCAATGGCAAATCCGACTAGTCCAGCAGCCGTAGCCGATGCCGGACCGGCAGAAGAACCGCCTGAACCTGATTTTGTGTCCCAAGGATTTTTCGTCTTTCCGCCGAACCATTCGTCCCAATAGGCTAATTCGCCGGTAGAAAGTTTGGCAATAAGAACTGCTCCGGCTTCTTCCAACCGCGTCACTACAGTTGCGTCCTTGTCTATCATTTGCTCTTTGAAAGGCGCAGCGCCCCAGGTCGTTCGATAGCCTTTCTTCGCTATCAAATCTTTTGCTCCCCACGGAATTCCGTGCAGATGTCCCCGATACTTTCCGGCGGCGATCTCGTCATCGGCACGACGCGCCTGCCGCATCGCCAGTTCTTCCGTGAGAGTTACGACACACTTCAACACAGGGTCGTATTTCTTTAGCCTGGCGAGATACATTTCGGTTAACTCGACCGAGGTAACCTTGCGCGATTTGATCAGAGCTGCCAGCTGCATCACGCTCCAAAATGCGACATCCTCCAGATTTTTTGGACGAGCCGGTGTTGAAGTAATAGTCGGCCGAAATGGCAGATGTTTTTTATCGAACTTCATTCCGGGCAAAATCGGACTAAAGCGAAGAGCCGGAGCGTCGCTAACATCCAGATTCACGCTACGCAGTTCATCATAAAACGTCAGATTTCCGTTGACCCCTTCGAGCATCATCTCGCGCTGGGCGTCGGTAAAACTCAAACCGGCGATCCGCTCGGCCGCGACAAGCATTTCTTTCGTGATCTTTTGGGTGGGTTTTTCCTGCACCTGCGCCCACAACGCTCCGGGCAAGAGCGTGGACGATAATCCCAGACCGGCGAAATAAGCAATGAAATTTCGACGACTGGGAAGCAAATGGTTTGAATTTTCAACGGACATTTTGACCACCTACAATTTGGATATTATGAGGACATTCTCATCCTGAAGCGCTTCGTGGGCCCCGGTCAGGGATTTGTGCGCAATTTCGCACGGCCTCGTCTTCGATCGTCACGGTTGAAAGATAAATGACAACCAACCAGAAACTTTTGCCGGTTGGCCCGATAGAGTCGTCGGCGAGAATTTAGATCGGAGTGCGGCATCGATCGCAGCCTTATGAAACTCCGCGGGTCCACGAATAATCTCGGCCGAGGACACGTTGCCCGATTTATCAATCAGAATTCTTACATCTACCTTTGCCTGTTTTCGCCGGTCCTTAAGTTCTGCTGGATACACGGCATCGGCCAATGCAACGGCCCGGCTGTTGAGCCAACCTGCAGAGATGGTTCTCTCTTTAGGAACGTCGGCTTCTTTACAGTCAGCGACACTGCCCACGACATTATCGTACACGCAAATATCGTATTGGCTACGGCCCCCAAGAAACGCACCAAGGTCGTTACCTTTACGCAAGATCGATTCCGCCGCGTCGTGAAATCGTACCGCCTCATCTTGCTTCCCCGTCAGCTTCGCGGAGACTGCAAGCATTCGGTACATCGTCACTTTTCTGCCGAGACTCCCGTTGTCATTCCTATCCTTAAGCAATTCCACACCCCGGCTACGAATCTTAAACGCTAACTCCGGCAACGGATCGTTACCATGAAGATATGACTTCGACGCAACAAAAAAGGCCAACCAGTAATGCTTGTCCGGGTCACGTCCGAGGTAGTTCCAAAGTTCGGTTTCGAACCTATCTCCGAGTTTTTTTCGCTCTTCCGCAAAAATTCCCGAGAGTTTCTCTTTGTTTCCAGCAAAGCCGCCCGGTTCATCTTTCAACACTTTCCGAAAATCGTCGAACGGCTGCGTCTGCCCTATCGCCGCAACTGATAAAAAGATCAAGCCTAAAATGACGTAAGAAATCTTCATATTCGATTAGACGGCAGCCCTTTCCACGCGGTTATAGACCGTATCTCTTTCCATAGCCTCGAAGCCCGCGGGTTCAACCATTTCGATGATCTCTTGTTTGGTCATTCTTACTCGCCGCCGGATTCGACGGAGTAGCTGTGGGTGAGTTCGCCGCCGTCGGTGATGTGACCGGGCGCACAAGCGCCAGCAAAAGAGCCACTCCGGCCAACGCTCCGGTCGACCACACCGCCCAGTCGAAGGCATACCACGTCGCCGCTCGGCTTTGTAACACCGGATCTACTTCGTCTCTAAAGCCTATCGCCTTCATCTCGTCGAAAACGGGCTCCAGATACAGGCCGGCCACGAGCCCCGCGACGACGAACAGGATTAGAGCGATCAGCAAAAGCTTTCGCCGAGAAGTGTTCCAGTTAGCCACCAGAGCGATGATGAACAGCACGAAAGTAATCGTTGGGACCGTATTCCAAAACGCGCTGCTGTCGTAACGATATGCTCCCTCGAGTATGGCAAACGAACGCGGTGGAGCCGCTGACACCGTGCTGGCAACAACAGAAAGGGCATACAACTGCGCGCCGATTTGCATAAGGCAACAGGCGACGAGCGCCATCATTGTAACGTTCCGAACGTTCAACTCTTTCATAGCGTTACCTCACCCAATTCGTTTCGATCACAACTTCATGCTGTAATTCGGGCCACGCGGTTGTAGACCGTGTCTCTTTCCACGGCTTCGAAGCCCGCGCGTTGGATCATTTCGATGATCTCTTGTTTGGTCATTTTCACTTCGCCTTCGTTAGCGTAGCTGTGGGTGAGTTCGCCGCCGTCGGTGATGGTGCCGTCGAGGTCGTTGGCGCCGAAGTGGAGGGCGGTCTGGGCGGTGGCTTTGCCGAGCATGACCCAGTAGGCCTTGATGTGGTCGAAGTTGTCGAGCATCAGGCGTGAGACGGCGATGGTCTTGAGATTGTCGATCGCGTCGGGGCCTGGAAGCGATGACAAAGCGGTTCCCGGAGGATAGAACGCGAGCGGGATGAAACATTGGAATCCGCCGGTCTTGTCTTG
>JBBKXD010000259.1:0-4650 GCA_037969295.1 Pyrinomonadaceae bacterium
CGCCTTCGGTAGGCTGGCCGACTTTAATCTTCTTCGTCAACTCCACCACCTTCTCGACTAGTGCATCGTGCACTTTTTCATCGACGATCAGACGCGAGCACGCCGAACATTTTTGTCCCTGATATCCGAAGGCCGCCTGTACGGCGCCGTTTGCGGCGGAATCCAGATCAGCGTCGTCCGCGACGACGATCGCATCCTTGCCGCCCATCTCGGCGATCACGCGTTTGATCCAAATTTGGCCGTCGCGCGGCTTCGCAGCGACTTCGTTAATGTGCAGACCGACCTGTTTCGAGCCGGTGAACGAAATGAATCGCGTCTTCGGACTCGTCGTCATCGCTTCGCCCGTGGCCGAGCTTCCGGTAAGGAAATTTACGACGCCTGCCGGCAAGCCAGCTTCCTCGACGATCTCCATGAATTTCGCAGCGATGGTCGGTGAATCCGATGACGGTTTAAGGACGACTGTGTTCCCTGTGACGACGGCCGCCATTGTCATTCCGGCCATGATCGCGAGCGGAAAGTTCCAGGGTGGAATGACCGCCCCGACACCAAGCGGTATGTACTCGAGCGAGTTGTGCTCACCCGCAATAGGCGTGATCGGCTGTTTCTCCGACCAGCGGATCATTTCGCGCCCGTAGAATTCCATAAAGTCGATCGCTTCCGCCGTATCGCCATCCGCCTCAGCCCAGGTTTTCGCAACCTCGAAAACCATCCATGCCGAAAGTTCGTGTTTTCGCGTTCGCATGATATCGGCGATCTTGAATAAATACTCAGCGCGTTCTGCTGCCGGGACATTTCGCCAAAGTTTGAACGCGGCCGTCGCCGCATCAATAGCCTTTTCGACAAGCGAGGTATCGGTGTCAACTTCTGAAAAGACACCGACGACCTCTGTCTTACTCGCCGGGTTCCTACTCTCGAATTTCTTTGGAAGTGATATCTTCTCTCCGTTTATGATGACCGGATACTCGCGGCCAAGCTCACTCCGCACTTTCTCGATCGCCGCTCGCATCGCCGCTGCATTTTCGGGCGTCGAATAATTCGTAAAAGGTTCGTTCCTAAATTCGTCCATCACTTTCTGTGTCTGCATAATTTTTTCTCTTATCGATACTTTTGCTTGTCGATCTCGTGCAGCTCCCACTCGTCGAGAAGCTCCGGCCTGACGGGTTCGGATTCCTGTTGCCAGCCGACGACGAACCGCGGCTCCTGCGTATCGTGCGTATGCTTAATGTAACTCAGGATCAGGACCCAGCCCTGATCAAGATATTTGTTCAGTTCGCGCCACGACGACGCTTCGGCAGTTGTTCGGGTCTTTTCCATATTCATTACCACTTTCCCGTTCTCTGCAGGGTCTTTATTTTACGCTTCGCCAGCTGACGTTTCAACGGGCTCATCCGGTCGAGAAAAACGATGCCGTCGCAATGGTCTGTTTCGTGAAGGACGCACCGAGCCGCAAGATCATTCAGGTCGAGCTCAAATTTCTCGCCTCTGACGTCCTGCGCCTGCACGACCACGCGCATCTCGCGCTGCACTACTTGAAAAAGTCCCGGAAACGAGAGACAACCTTCTTCTCCGACCTGTTCTCCCTCAACGTTCATAATCTCGGGATTAACAAAAGTAATCTTGTTTGAAGTGCCGTCTTCGTCCGGAACGTCCATGACAAATAAGCGCCGGGAATCGAAGACCTGTGGAGCAGCCAGACCCACGCCGCCCGCCTCGTACATCGTCTCGAACATGTCGCTAACAACCCGTTCGAGATCGTCGCCGAACTCGCCAGGGGCGACCGGCTTACCGATCGTTAGCAGTATTGGTTCAGGATAATGGGCGATGCTAAGCAAGGACATTGACGCCTAGTTTAGCGTAATGGCGAGCCGTTTTCGAGGACGGACGCTGCGATGACCGAACGGGAATCTAATCGCGAGTAGTGAAAACCTGTGTGATGAAAATACTACCGTCGCGTGCAGTCGCGATGCCGATGCCCGTCGCCGTCCAGTTTCTATCGAGCATATTCGTCCGGTGCGTCGGTGACTTCATCCATCCCCGCACGGCCGTTGTCGCAAAATACGGATGCCCGTCGCAAACGAAAAGATTCTCGCCGATGCTGGACCAGTTCTTAAGCCGGGCCGCCCGGTCCAGAACGGTCTTTCCGTTGGGATCGTAATGATCGAAAAAGCCTTCGCGGGCCATCCGGCGAGAATAGTCCCGGGCTAGTTGAGCGAGCCGATCGTCCCACGCGAGACCGCCGAGACGGGCTCGAGAGCGCTCCCGATTCACCAGCTCGAACACTTCTGTTTCGCCGCGTGCTTGGCAAAATCCCGAAACGCTTGTCACGGCGACGACGACAGCGATGAAAACAAACGAAGGAAATAGCTTTCGCATCATCACATTCTCCGAATTCTGGTTTATAGGATTGTTGGGGAAAGAACTGACCTGGATCGATAATACCGCACGGCCCGATCTGGCGGCAAACAAATAATTACTCGGTCGGAGGGTTCGCACTTTGGATCCGAGCGCTCTCGGCCTTAGCCCACGTGCAGAGAAGATTTGCTTCGGATTCAGACAATACGGCGTCACGATGTATCCACAAGTATGAAGGCAGCGGCATTGCCGCGCTCTCAACCTGCTCGCACAACTCTTCCAGCTTGCGGATCTTCTTTTTAGGCGTATAAGTGTTCCAGACGCTGAGGTTCATTTCGCTCCGCGCATCTTCTATGTGTCCCGCAAGGAACCAGCTAAAAGGCGAAACTCTGGAATACCAAGGGTAGAGTGTCTCGTTCGAGTGACAGTCATTGCATGAACGCTCAAGAACCACCTGAACATCAGCCGGAACGGCAGTCCCCGCATATAGGGTCTCGGATT
The DNA here is from genome assembly GCA_037969295.1 of Pyrinomonadaceae bacterium. Lineage (GTDB taxonomy): Bacteria > Acidobacteriota > Blastocatellia > Pyrinomonadales > Pyrinomonadaceae > OLB17. Next base: position 2,854 of record JBBKXD010000259.1, read on the forward strand.
CCACGACCGCCGGATTCGAAAACTCGGGGCGCACAAACTGCAGCGCCAGAAACACGACGACGAGAACGATCAAAGCTATTTTGAATATCTTCTTTAACAACCTTCCTAGCTTTTTTTCCGTGCTGGTAAATACTAAAATAACGCCGTTCAAATGATAAATCCGATCCTAATCGCGATTCCGTTGTTCGCCCTTTTGATCTGGGCGGAAGCCTGGTTTGCTCGACGCCGGGATGTCGACTTTTATGAAGCAAAGGATGCCTGGACGAACATCCTGATCGGGTTCGTCAGCGTCGCTTTCGGTGCTCTATTCGGATTGTTCATTGGCTCGATCTACTTGTATGCCTACGAACTTGCTCCGTTTAAGTTTCCGACCGATACGTGGTGGGCTTGGGCGATTCTCTTTTTCGTTGACGATTTCGCCTATTACTGGTTTCATCGCGTCAGTCACGAATCGCGTCTGTTCTGGAACTTTCACGTCGTACATCACTCGAGCGAACAATACAACCTCAGCGTCGCCGTCCGGCAGAGTTGGTTTTCGGGAACGCTTCACTGGATCTTTTACGCTCCGATCATGCTGCTAGGCTTTGCTCCATGGATGTTCGCCGTCATGCACGGTTTCAATCTCATCTACCAGTTCTGGGTGCATACTCGGTTTGTAAAGCGGATGGGGTTTCTCGAATACGTTCTGAACACTCCGTCACACCACCGTGTTCATCACGGCGTCAACGAACGTTACCTCGACAAGAATTACGCTGGTGCGCTGATTATTTGGGACCGAATGTTCGGCTCGTTCGTCGAGGAGACCGAGGAGCCAAGGTATGGAATCGTCAAACCTATCGGGAGTTACAATCCGCTCTGGATCAACACGCATGGCTGGGCGGAAATGTGGGCCGCGATGAAAGAGCGCCAATCGATTCTGGGTAAGGTCCGCTGTGTGTTTGCATCGCCCAATATGGATATGAGAAGTGAGGTCGGTCAATGAAGCTTTCACGTCCGGTATTCGTCACCCTGATCATGGTGCTCGCTTTTGTGTCCGTCTCTGCACAGTCGGTAACCGTGCGGCCGCAGAAGGTGGTTTACAAGAGGACCGCGAAGAGGGTCCCGGATTTCAAGCGCACATTCGAGGTTCGATATCCCGTATTCTCCGGAAAGCTAAGGCCGGCTGTTCTGCGAAAGCTCAGATCGGGCACGGATTATTGGAAGATCTTTAAGATAAGTCTCGCCGAAAATCTCAGGGACGATCACTGGCTTTCGAGCCTGGATTATGATGTTGCCTACGACAAGAACAACATCCTCAGCATAGCTCTGACCATGGAAGGCTTAGGAGCTTATCCCGACGGATCGACCAAACACCTGGTCTTTGATCTCCGAACCGGAAACCGCCTTTCATACGCTGACGTTTTCACCGCTGCCCGTTTGGCGGATCTCCTCTCGAAGATCCGCTCGGTCATGAAACAGAAAGAGGACGAGGCGACAAACGAATCCGAAGAGGTCCGCGAAGCACTCACGAACTACAGGACGTCCGAAGGCGAGTTTTATCCCCCGATCGAAAAGATCCATTTGAAAGATCTCGACGGATTTTCTATCTGTGATAATGGAGTTACCTTCTACTACGACTACAAGTATGCCCACGTCGTCGAAGCTCTCGAACCATTCGACCAGTTCGTCCTCTCTTATCAAGACCTCAAGCCGTTCATCCGAACGGACGGTTTGCTTGCGAGCTTCGTTCGCTAATATACTCTTCGCAATATGAGTCAACGAAAGATCCGGGTGCTGGTCGCAAAACCAGGGCTCGAC
>JBBKXD010000260.1:0-2993 GCA_037969295.1 Pyrinomonadaceae bacterium
AGACGGTAAGGAATAACCTGACAAGATCGCCGTCGCCGGCTCATCAGCAGAGACGCCGTAAACAAGCGGCGTTCCGTCCTCGAGACAGAAACTCAGCGTGTCGTCGTTATAATCTCGCCTGCATTCGGGGCAACGTTTCATCGAGTCGTTATCTTTTCAATTCGCTCGTCCAGTTGAGAACCATTATCAGCGGCTGCAAGTTCCCAGTATCGGCGAGCGTGTTTACCAGAAAACGTTGACCATCCCTCGAAGGAACATAATTATTTCTATCATCGGTGATTCCGCTCAGAGGCATAATCGTCTGAAACACCGTGGTGGGTCGTCCGACCTCAATCGTTGTTGTGGAGCTCTCTGCGATCGAGACTGACATAAGATTGCGGTCGGGCGCGATATAGAACAACTCTTTCCCGTCAGCACGCCACTGCGGTTGGTCGCCACCCGCAGTTGAAATCTGCCACTTACCTCCACCGATCGGGAAGCTCTGGATGTAGACTTCGGACCTGCCGGACTCATTCGACGCATAGGCTATCGATCGGCCATCTGGTGAGAATTGAGCGTGCGCCTCTTCGAACACGGTTTCAAGATAAGCAAACGGCTTTGCTTCGCCGGTCATAGGCAGTATCCACAGATCAACTTTTGTTCGTGTGCCGCCGTTTCGATCATAAATAAGGTACTTTCCGTCCCGCGACCAGCTGTCCGGATAGGCACCGTTTTCGTCGGTCATTAGCAGCTCGTCATTTCCCGCTCCGCTTGCCGATTTCCTATAAAAGCTGTTCTTGCCGAGTCGGTTTGAGAAAAAGACGATCTGTGTTTCGTCGGGAGAAAATACAGCCGTGCCGTCAGCTTCGGGATCAAATGTCAGGCGCGTAGCGTTACCGCGTAATAGATCCTGGAGATAGATATCCTGTTGCGCGACCCCGTCACTGCGTCCAAACAAAATTTTCGTATCATCCCTGGATAGGGACGGCTCGTGATAACCGCCGGTTTCCGTTACCGCCTCGAGAGATTTGCCCGAACGGTCATACCAGGTCAACCTTGTGGTCTGCTGGTCTCCCGTTCTATAAAGCAGATTCCCCCCTGAAGCAGAGAAAGCTGAGTAAGCGGTCGGTCCAAGCTCACTGGGGAATGAAAGTAATTTCTGTACCAAAGGCGTCGCTTCGCCCGATAATTTCAGTCCACTTGCATCGAATGGCTGGGCCATGAGCGTGCCTTCAAGGACGAACAGCAAGTAGCCGGCGCCGTTTGATTCCGTATAGGCCCCAGCGACCGCAGACGGCATTACGAGGAACGGTTCGGGCGAATCGATGGATATGGCATAGATGCCTTGCTTATCAGCCGAACCCCCGCGTCCAAAGTAAAGAATGTGTTTACCGTCGGGCAACATCGATGGCCAGCGATGCGAGGTTTGCCCAGCCTCGCTGTCGAGTTTTGTGAGTTCTGAAACGGCTCCACCTGAAGCTGCGACGCGCATCAGCGGTGAAGTAGTACTAGGGGAGAAGATGATAGTGCCGTCAGGGGTCCACGTCCCTCCACGGGGGTCGCCCGAAGCGTCGGCAAGTGTCTGCCCGGGGCCCCCCGCGGCCTCGATCTTTTTGAGTTTCGCTCCTGCAAAGAATCCGACACTCCGACTGTCAGGAGACCAGAACGGAAATGAAGCGCCCTCGGTTCCGGGGAGTTGCCTTGCGTCGATCGACGCGAAAGGCCGAATCCAGAGCGACGTTTCGCCTGCTGCCCCCCGCGTTACGAATGCGATCAGTTGGCCGTCAGGGGAGAGGGCGAAGGATTCGCTGAACGAGGTCTTTTCCGGAGGTGCCATGCCGAACCGCATAGTTGGCATTCGGGGTTGCTCGCGCCGCAAATATACTCCGCCGAGGATCAGCGTGGAGATGAGGAACAGCGCGGCGGCGATCCATCCCGCTCGCCCGAGCCAGTTGGGACGATTCGAGTCAGTCACGTCACGCAGAGATTGCGCAGCAGTCGTCAGCCCGAAACCCGACGAACTTGTCGGTGACGCAACGGCGTCGAGCGCAAATCCAAGATCGTGTGCCGAGTGAAAGCGATGATCGGGCTTTTTCTCGAGGCACCTGCGCATCATTTTGTCGAGGGACATCGGGATTCGAGCACCCGAATCTTCGAGCTCGGGTACGTCGTCTTTTAAGATCGAGTGCATCAACTCGACGATCGACTCACCATTGAAAGCCCTAGTGCCGGTCAGCATTTCGTAGAGGATCGCACCAAACGAAAAAATGTCGGACCGCTGATCGACCGCTTGCCCGCGCACCTGCTCGGGAGACATATAGCCCGCGGTACCCATAACGATCCCGGGATCGGTCAACGCTCTTCGAGTCGCGTCTTCCGAGCCGTGGATCTCCGTCTTCGCTTCACGCAGCTTTGCCAATCCGAAGTCGAGTATCTTTACGCGGTCATCCCTCGTGACAAAAATATTCTCCGGCTTGAGATCACGGTGAACGATTCCCTTCTCGTGGGCCGCCGACAAACCGCTCACGATCTGCTGGGCGTAATCGATCGCTTTTCGAAGCGGTATCGGACCCTCGCTAACCAGGGAGCGCAGCTCCTCGCCGTCAAGCAACTCGGCAACAATGAACGGCGCACCGTCCTCATCGCCGATGTCGAAGACCGTAAGAATGTTGGGATGGTTCAGAGCGGACGTCGCTTTCGCTTCCTGCTCAAACCGTCGAAGGCGATCTTCGTCGCTCGATAGCTCCGACGGAAGCATCTTTATCGCGACGTCTCGATCGAGCCGCGAATCACGAGCTCGGTACACCTCTCCCATGCCTCCGGAACCGATCCTCGACAGAATACGGTAATGCGATACAGTGCTGCCGTCTCTTAGTTGGTCCTTCTTTGGATCGGCCATTCTTGTTTTAAGCTAGCGCCAACGTTTCACCAAATCGAAATATCTCAGGATCGTCATTCATCATCTGAGCGGAATCGCGCACATAAATTCTATTCCGGAAGACCCATCCGCTTCA
>JBBKXD010000261.1:0-12290 GCA_037969295.1 Pyrinomonadaceae bacterium
AGTAACGGAGGCGCTCGAAGGTTGGCTCAGGCTGTTTGGAAATCAGCCGTAGAGTGTAAACGCATAAGCCAGCTTAACTGCGAGACATACACGTCGAGCAGGTACGAAAGTAGGAGTTAGTGATCCGGCGGTCGCTTATGGAAGTGCCGTCGCTCAACGGATAAAAGGTACGCCGGGGATAACAGGCTGTACCTGCCAACGTGTTCACATCGACGGCAGGGTTTGGCACCTCGATGTCGGCTCATCATATCCTGGGGCTGAAGAAGGTCCCAAGGGTTCGGCTGTTCGCCGATTAAAGTGGTACGAGAGCTGGGTTCAGAACGTCGCGAGACAGTTCGGTCCCTATCTGGTGTGGGCGTAGCAGAATTGAAGGAATCTGTCCTTAGTACGAGAGGACCGGGATGGATCCACCTCTAGTGTACGAGTTATCGCGCCAGCGGTATTGCTCGGTAGCTAAGTGGAGCATGGATAAACGCTGAATGCATCTAAGCGTGAAGCCAGACCTAAGATTATTTCTGCCCGTGAGACTCCTGGAAGACCACCAGGTTGATAGGCTGGAGATGTAAGTGCAGTAATGTACTTAGTTGACCAGTACTAATTGTCCCAAGGCTTGACCATAAAATTTGTTGACTAGCAAATTTATATAAAGCAGCTCGTGGAAATACCTACATGTATTCAGTTTTCAGATATCAAGATTTTGACAAGTTATGAACGGTAATTGGTGAATGAAATCGCCGAGACCGTTCCGATGTTGAAGGTTGAACTTCGATAGCTGGCCGATCGGCCACTCATCGTTCCTAGTTCACCATTCACCATTGATCACTTTTCCGGTGATTGTATCGGCAGGGTCACACCCGTTCCCATCCCGAACACGGTAGTTAAGCCTGCTTGAGCCGATGATACTGCAGCTTTCAGTTGTGGGAAAGTAGGTAGTCGCCGGGATTATTTAAGAAAGCCCGCTCAGAAATGAGCGGGCTTTCTTGCGCGTTTTCTGAAAAAACTATTGTGGCATCTGTTTTCAGTTCCGGAAAGCTGAGTGCTTCTACTTTGGATTGGAACAGGGCGTCAGGCCGAAAGCAGTGTTGGTTGCTACGAAGCCGGGATTCTCGTAGGTCTCTCTGCCCCCGATCGCATAAAGCGTATTGTTCATGGTAACGGCGGAGGAAAAAGCCAGGCGTGTCGGCAGGTTTGGTAAAGTTGTCCACTTGTCGCCCACCGGGTCGTAGGACTCCACCGTTGTCAAAACCGTTTCATCGTCCCCGCCGCCCATCGCAATGAGAAACCCGTTCAACGCACCAACGGCCATTCCGCTCCGCGGTGTTGGCATTGGCGCCCTTGTCGTCCACATCTTGCTGACCGGATCGTAGGACTCTACGACATCAAGCACCCCGGAACTCGAAGCTGGATCCCATCCGCCGATAGCGTAGACAATGCCATTCAGAGCGACCGCTGCAAGATCCTGCCGTCCCGTCGGCAGTGCCGCAGCCGTAGTCCAGGTATCAGTTGACGGATCGTAGACCTCTACCGTGGCGTACTTGATGGAGCCGTTAGTATTCGTCCCACCGAGTGCGTATATCAAGCCATCGAGAGCGACGACCGCGAGATGGCATCTTGGCGTCGGCATGGGGGCCCTTGTCGACCAGGAATCGGTCTTCGGGTCATATGCCTGGTTCAGATTTGAGCAATAACCTTTTGAATTGCCGCCGATCGCGTAAAGCATTCCATCTACGACGGCATTGTTCGAGCCCCTCATCTCGCGCCCCACGGGCATAGGAGCTCTTGCGGTCCACGAATCCGCGATCGGATCATAGGCTTCGTTTGTGGCCACAATCCTCTCCATCGTGTCAGCGGAACCACCTGCGACGTAGACTATCCCGCCGATCTCACCGGCCGCCATACCACCTCGTGCGTTTGGTATCGGAGCCTTCGCAGAATTGTGCAATGTGGGACATGTGTCTGCGACCGACCTGCTGGCGCGCAATTTAGGGGTGAAGGCAATTACGCTTGAGGTATAGAGATCTTGATCTGAGCCCCCGGCAAAGTAGATCGATTCATGTAATGCGGCGGCATGAGCGTTAGAACGCCGATATGGCAGTCTTGCGACGACCGACCACGTATCGTTCCCTGGATCGTAGGCTTCCACTTGGCCGCTATTCCCGTTTCCCGCAAATGCGTAGATAATTCCGTTGAGTTCAGCCGCGGCGAGGCTTGCGCGCGGAGCGAGCATTGATTGCCTAGGTGTCCAGGAATCAGTATTCGGGTCATAGGCTTCAACGGTGGCAAGCGCACGGGAGTCGTCACCGCCTCCGATCACATAGATAATTCCATTCACAACTGCGACGGCCGCTCCCGCGCGTGCCGTGGGGATCGGCGCCCGCTCGGTCCAGGTATCGCTCTGAGGGTCGTATTCGAAGTTCGAGTCGTGATATTGTGGGCCCGATGACCTTCCACCGATCGCGTAAAGCTTGCCGTTAGTTACCGCGACAGCATGACCAAGACGGGCCGTCGGAAGCGATGCCTTTGCGGTCCACGTGTTGGTTTTCGGATCGTACGCCTCGACACTGGCGATCTCATTTCCGCAGTCCGTCGCGCCGCCGACAGCATAAATCCTTCCGTCCAAAACCCCGACCCCGTGAGCTCCACGAGCTATTCTCATGGGGGCCCGCTGGGTCCACATATCAGTTCCCGGGTCGTATGCTTCCAAATCTGCGAAGGGCGTGCAGACGTTCCAACCACCGGCGACGTAAAGAATGCCGTTCAGAACCGCTGGCTCAGCCTGCCAACGCGGGGATGAAATCGGTGCTTTTGTCGCCCAAGTTCCCGCGTCGTCTGGAGCGTCCGTGATCGAGCTGCGAAAAAACTTAAGGGACGAATAGACGATCACCGAAGCGACAGCCAGCAGGATCATCAATGCGATCGCTGGCCCGGTCCATCCTTTCGCAAGAGCCGAGCTCTTTGCCTTGAGTGTTAGATTCGCTTTGACAAGTTCCAGGGCCGTGATCAGTTCGTCCGCATTTTGGTAGCGGCGTTCCGGATCCTTACTTAACATCTTCGCGACGACAACACCGAGACTTTGCGGTACTCCGTCCCCGAATATCCCCAAAGCGAGCGGGTCGCGTTTCAATATCGACTCCACCAGTATCGTGCGGTCCTCGTCGTCAAACGGACGCCTCGCCGTAAGCATTTCGTATAGCACGACGCCCAGACTAAAAATGTCGCTGCGAGCATCGACCTGCAAGCCGCCGGCTTGTTCGGGCGACATATATCGGAGCGTTCCCATCATGATCCCGGACGAGACGTCGACGTGTTCGGTGCTAAGCTCAGGCTCCGAATAAGTCCCGGATTCTTCCACGAGTTTTGCAAGGCCGAAGTCCAGTACCTTCACGTATCCGTCGGGCCGCAGCATCATGTTTTCCGGCTTGATGTCGCGATGAACTATTCCCGCACTATGCGCCGCGGCGAGTGCTCGGGCCGTCTGGATCGCGATATCGACCGCCTTTGTCAGCGGCATCGGCCCGCGCGCGATGTATTCCCGTAGCGTCCCGCCTTCGATAAGCTCGGTGGCGATAAACTGCTGATCGTTCACGCTCCCGAGTTCGTAGATAGTAATGATATTTGGGTGATTTAAGGCTGACGCGGCTTGTGCTTCGCGTTGAAAGCGTCGCAGCCGGTCTTCGTTCTGCGTGTAATAGAAGGGAAGCAGCTTGAGCGCAATATTACGATTCAATATTTGGTCCCGCGCGAGATACACTTCGCCCATTCCGCCCTTGCCGATAAGCCTCACGATCTCGTAATGGCCAATATTCTCGCCCGGTGAGAGCCGTGTTTGTTCGTCTTCGAGCAGAATGGCCGCCGACTCCAGGGCCGAAGTGTCAATCAAGTCCCACTGATGAGAATCAGCGGTGAGGAGGGATTCGACCTCAGTTCGCAGGATCCGATCTCCAGCGCAGGCGACATCGAGAAAGGCGGCCCGGCCGACGGCGTCGAGCTCGACAGCGGCCTGGAATACTTTGTCAACCTGCTGCCAACCTTGATCTTTCATCGATCAATCACCACCTCGAAACAATTGTTTTCTAGCTCTATTTAGGATAGCGAGAAATCCCGGTTCGATGGATCAGGCTATTTGATCACTTAGTTCGTCTCCGCTGATCTCGCGAAACAGCCAGGCCCTCGCCGCGCGCCACTCACGCTTGATCGTGATGGGCGACAGCTTCATCACCTCAGCAGTCTCTTCAACGGTCAGCCCGCCAAAAAATCGAAGTTCAACGATCCGGCTTTTGCGCGGATCGACCTCCGCAAGGCGGTTAAGAGCACCATCAAGTGCGACGAACTCTGCCGCCCGTTCCTGGATAATAACTGCCCCGTCATCCAAAGCGACATGCGTCACCCCGGCTCCGCGCTTGCCGGAGCGATATCGGCGAGCGTGGTCGATCAAGATATGCCGCATCACCTGCGCCGATACAGCGAAGAAGTGCGCGCGGTCTTGCCACTCGACGGCTTGCTGATCGACCAGGCGCAGGTAAGCCTCATTGATAAGGGCAGACGTTTGCAGAGTGTGCTGGGAGTTTTCTCTACCCATAAAGCGCCGCGCCATCCGACGCAGTTCGGGATAGACCATTGGAATCAACTGTTCGAGCGCGGCACTATCGCCTTTGCTCCATTTCAGTAATAGATGAGTAATTTGTTGTTGGATAACGGCCATGATTCAGCCCGGGTTGAGGCTACATGACTAAATCTCGAATAACACCAAAATTTTTGCTAGATGATACCATCCGCCGAATTTTCTCGCTATATCCGGTAAGACCGAGAAAGTGCAAATCCGCACCCTAAAGCGCAATTTTACCCGGCATCGCCCCGCATGTGGATGCTGACTCCCCCATATTTGTGCGACGACGTTCACTTCGTTGCTGTCGTCGCGCAGAGAGCAATCTCAGTCTAATTAGGAGGCCCATGAAAATGATTCGTGAAAAAAATAAACAGACGGCGTTGCAAATGCCGTCGATCTTAGCACTCGCCGCCGTTCTCCTCTTTGTGTTTACGGCTCAGATCTCGGCCCAAGGCAGTTGGGAAACCAAGACGCCGATGCCCGAAGCGCGACAGCAAGTAGCCGCAACATCGCATAACGGCCTGCTCTACATATTTGGCGGAAGCCTCGATTCGGCAGGGTCGACCGCGGTCCCGCACGTTTACGACACGGCGACCGGGACGTGGTCGACGAGAGCTCCCGATTCGATTGCCCGGCGGTGTACCGCTGTGGCGGTGACCCTCAACAACAAGATCCACCTGCTCGGCGGATGGGCGAATTGCGATTCGAGTTCTCCGACCAACAGCAACGCGATCTTCGATCCCGCGACGAATTCCTGGTCGGCCGGTGCGCCGATGATCTCCGGTCGCGGAGATTCTGTGGCGGGCGTTATCAACGGCAAGATCTACGTTGCGTCCGGCGGAAATTATTACCCCACAATGGTGACGCAAACGGAGATCTATGATCCGGTAATAAACTCGTGGTCGGTCGGCGCTCCGATGCCCGATCCCGTGCGTAATGCCGGAGCGGCAGTTATGAACGGCAAGCTCTATATCGTTGGCGGGCTAAATTCCGTGACCAATGTTTTGAAGACGACTGTTCAAATTTACGATCCGGGGACTGATTCGTGGTCGCTTGGAGCGCCGATGCCGACGGCTCGACAGACGCACGAGGTCGTGGCGATCGACGGAAAGCTTTACGCTGCGGGCGGACACAACGGTGTGAGCGGGGAGTTGAATCTAGTTGAGATATACGATTCAGCTTCGAATACATGGAGTACGGGCCCTCCGATGAATCTGGGACGTTCGCTCGCAGGATCGACGGTCGTTGATTCAAAATTTTATGTTGCCGCAGGTTTTCGCGGCGATCCTTACAGGGCTTTGAACAATCTCGAGGTGTTCACGCCATCATGTGGGTGTCCTCCGGGAGAGCAAGGACCTCCGGGACCACAAGGCCCAGCCGGACCTGCTGGACCTGCCGGACCACAAGGGCCGCAAGGTCAAACCGGAGCGACCGGACCGCAAGGGCCAGTCGGGGCCACCGGACCACAAGGGCCGCAAGGTGAAACCGGAGCGACCGGACCGCAAGGGCCAGCCGGACCAGTCGGGGCCACCGGACCACAAGGGCCGGCCGGTCCTCAAGGGCCACAGGGAATTCCAGGTATGTCGGGGCTCCAGCAAATTATGGGAACTCCGTCCACTATCCTGAAGAGTACATCGGGTTCTGCGACGGCTGGTTGTCCAGCGGGGAAAAGCGTGATCGGAGGAGGTTTCACAACTTCCGTCCCCGCGGGCAGTTCTGCATTGCCTGTTTTTATGCAGGTCGACAGCTCGTTCTACGATTCGATCCTTATGCTTTGGAGCGTATCCGGCACTAATGCTGCGTCGGGTGGTGGGAATCGAAGCCTTGTGCTCACCGCGTATGCGGTCTGCGCAGTCGTGAATTGATCCCGGCCGAGCTGATGGACCGGAAGCCCGTTCCGAAATGAGCGGGCTTCTTCATTTATCCTGAAACTGTCCCAATAGAATCATTTTTCACAACTAATTGGTGGCTTACCGAAACAAAAGACTTCGTGCACTGCCCGGTTTGGAACCTTATCGACTATAATTGGCGTTTGCGTTACGTATGAAGAAAGTTGGATTTGTCAGCCTTGGGTGCCCGAAGAACCTCGTCGATAGCGAGGTCATGATGGGGACGCTTCAACAGGCCGGCTACGAAATTACAAACAACGCCGAAGAGGCTGAGACGGTGGTCGTAAATACCTGCGGATTTATCGAGACTGCGAAGCAGGAATCGATCGACGCGATCCTCGATGCGACGCGCTCGAAAGAGAACGGCGTGACGAAGCGCGTCATCGTCGCCGGCTGCCTGGTCGAGCGCTACCGCGACGACCTGATGAAGGAGCTGCCGGATGTCGACGCGTTCATCGGAACCTCGCAGGTCGGCGAAATTCTCAAGGCTGCAGATGATCGGTTCGACGCGACGCAGTTGACGCTTGCTCCGATCGGGAATAAGACAGCCACGTATCTTTACGATTTCGACACGCCGCGTTTCCGAGCGACCGAATCGCACACCGCGTTCATCAAGATCGCCGAAGGCTGCGACCGTCCGTGCGCTTTCTGCTCGATCCCCGGAATGCGCGGCTCGTTCAGGTCGAGAAGATTCGGTTCGATCATCGAAGAAGCTCGGAATCTCGCAAAGCAAGGCGTCAAGGAAATTGTTTTGATCGCGCAAGATTCGTCGCGGTATGGCGAGGACCTCGGTGAGGTCGATGCTCTCGCGGCGTTGATCCGCGCACTCGGCGAGATCGATGACATCGAGTGGGTCCGCGTGATGTACGCGTATCCTACGCACATCTCCGACGCGTTTCTCGCCGCGATCGCCGAAACGCCAAAGGCAGTGAAGTATCTCGACATGCCTCTCCAGCACGCCTCGCGAAAAGTGCTCAAACTTATGAAACGCGGCGGCACGCGCGAGTCGCTCGAGAAACTGATTAGGCGTGTTCGTGAAAAAGTTCCTGGCATTGCCATTCGCACGACTTTCATTACCGGATTTCCGGGCGAGACAGACGAAGATTTCGAAGAGCTGATGACGTTCGTAAGAAACTGTCGATTCGACAATCTCGGAGTGTTTACCTACTCCGACGAAGAGGGAACTCCGGCGTTCGATTTGCCGGACAAGGTCGATCCGAAGATCGCGAAGCAGCGCCGTAATCGATTGATGAAGGAGCAGGCAAAGATCAGTAAACAGCTCAACAGATCAAAGGTAGGCAAGACTTACAAAGTGTTGTTCGAAGGTTTATCGCAAGAATCCGACCTGTTGTTTCAAGGCCGACTCGAAGGCCAGACCCAGGAAATCGACGGGTACATACTTATCAACGACATGCCGGCGGATTTGCAGCCGGCCATCGGTTCGATTTACGACGTCCGCATTACCCAAGCCCACGAATACGATCTGATCGGCGAGATCGTTTGATCCGTATCAGCCCAATTGTCGCGTAGTTTTCTCAGTTACCGATCCAGGTTCGACAGATAATCGAGAGCGATCCGCGTTCGGAAAAGCGTTTTCAATATTATTAATGCCAGGTTCGGAAAGTTGTTCGGGCAGGGGTGCGGTTTCTAGACCGCGAGGCATGTCTTCGCGCTTTGGCTTGACGTATTTCTTCGACGGAAAAACTACGGCTGAGCCTATTCCAAGCAAACCTAGAGCGACGAACGTTAGGAAAACGATCTTGCCGTAGATCTCCGGGAAGATCCCCAGGTCCCGTACAACGAGATTCGCCATTCCGAGGACCGTGCCGATGAGAAAGAGCGCCAGACCGGTGCGTAATGCGAAGCTATTCGGCCTACGCCTCATTGCCGGGGCACTGGCGGCTTCGCCGGTCACGATCCGGCTAACGCCGTCAAGCGAAAGACCGCAGCTTCGGCAATATGCAGTGCCTTCCTGAAATCCATTTGCGCATCTTGGACAGTACATTTTTTCCGGCATGTTGAGTCTACGGTATTCGACCGTGAAAGGTTCCCCTCGCGTTAGGTAGACTCGGGCTTGTTGTCGCGCGATAGAAGCAGCAGGCCGAGTGCGAGCAGGGCCGGCAGAGCTTGCGTGAAAAGGATCGAGGTCTTTGCGGTGAGCCCTCCAAAGATTCCCGCAGCGACGACGCACCCGAGGAAGAATAGTTTTACGCTGCGACGATCGGAAATCGCTCCCCACACCAAACCCGCAGCAAGAAAGCCGTTGTAGAGGCCTTGGTTCGCTGCGAGCACCGCCGACGCCGAAGCGACCTCGGGTGGCAGTCCGAAAATTCTTTGTCCGATCGGATGATTCCAAAAGAACATCTCGAGAACGAGTATCGCGAAGTGCTCTAGAGCGATCAAAGAAATTAGAATGCGTGTAATGAGATTCATTTTTCTGAACAACTTATAACCCACTCAAGATTTAACCGCAATCTCGGTCGCTGCTGTCAGTCGTCACGCGTCTGTATCCGTTCGTCACTTTTTTGGAAATTGTTTTCGGATTGTAAGATATAAGAGCTAAGTAACTTCTCGCCGCTAGCGGCATCAAAATCGATCAGGACAATAGAATCGGCGCATCGCCGGAAATAATATAGGAAATGAAAAGATCAAAAACGATAATCGCGCTTTTTCTGCTTCAGGCTTTCGTACTGCCGCTGTACGCGTTCAGCCAGGTGCCGGATGTCAGCCCGCAGATCCGAAAAGAGGGAATGGAGAACTCGAAGATAATGCGTGCCATGCACTATCTGAGCGACGTCTACGGCCCGCGACTGACGGGATCTCCGAATCACAAGGCCGCTGCCGAATGGGCGGCAAAAGAAATGACCTCTTGGGGATTCGCGAATGCGGCGCTCGAACCCTGGGATTTCGGAAGCCCCGGCTGGGTCAGTGATCGTGCGTCGGGGTTCATTACATCACCCGTACGCGACTCTCTTGTATTTGAAGTGCTGGCTTGGACACCGGGTACCGATCGAGCAATGACGGCGGAAGCTTTCCAAATAATTTTGCCTGATCGGCCCACACAGGCGGAGCTGACGTCATACTTTAATAGCATTCGGGAGCAAGTGAAGGGAAAGATGGTACTCGTCGGACAGCCGGCGTCAGTACCGGTGAATTTTAAGCCGCCGCCTATGCGAATTGACCCTAATCCGACGCCGTCTCCGACGCCCACCCCGACGCCGGCTTCGACTCCTTTGCCCGCCCCAACCAAACAAGGAGCCTTGAGCAATGGCGAGATCGGAACGCAATTAGGTGCATTTCTCGTTGCGAGCGGAGCTTTGGTCCGGATAAATGACGCCGGACGCGAACATGGTCAGATCCGGGCATTCGGAAACCGTAATGCCGATCCCAAGGCAACACTTCCGACAGTCATCCTTCGAAATGAAGATTTCGGCCGGATTGCCAGGCTCCTCAAAGGGGGGACGCCCGTCACACTGGAATTCGATATTCGAAATCGTTTCTTTCCGGAAGGGGTGACTTCATATAACGTAGTCGCGGAAATTCCCGGTACGGACAAGAAGGATGAGGTTGTAATGCTGGGTGGGCATCTCGATTCGTGGCACGCCGCGACCGGGGCTACCGACAACGCGATCGGCTGTGCCGTAATGATGGAAGCCGCGCGCATTCTGAATGCGATCGGTGTGAAACCGCGCCGCACGATACGCGTTGCTCTGTGGAGCGGTGAAGAGCAGGGACTGCTCGGATCGCAGGCGTATGTCAAGAAGCATTTCGGTTCGGCCGAAGCTCCGACCGCAAACTTCTCGAAGTTTGCCGGATATTTCAACATTGACATGGGTACCGGACAAGCGCGGAGATTTAGCGTCTTCGGGCCGCCGGAAGCAGCCGAGATCATGAAGGGAATCGGCGAACCATTTGCCGACATCGGATTCATCGGGGCGACGGCGTCCAGAAGCCGCGGGCTTGGCGGATCGGATCATACATCTTTCAATAATGCCGGGCTGCCGGGAATTAGCGTCAATCAGGACCCGATCGAGTACTTCACTCACACATGGCACACGAACCTTGACACTTACGAGCGAACAATCGAAGACGATGTGAAGAGGTCGGCAATAATTGTCGCCGCCGCGGTGTATCAGCTAGCGATGCGTGACGAAATGCTGCCGAGATTTAAGGCCGGCGAGATGCCGGCAGCACCGGCGGGAAACTGACAGTTAATAGTTGATAGTTGATAAATGGTGACCAGAGGGTCCCCCAATATTCAATTATCCACTGTCAACTATCAACCGTTTCCATCGCCTTTCACAAACAGCTTAAAGGACGGGCACAGGTCCGCGAGAACGCATTCAGTGCACTTAGGTTTTCTCGCCTGGCAGATTTGTCGGCCGTGGAATATCAGCCAGTGTGAAAAAATAACCCAGTGCTTTTTTGGAACAAGCGCCTGAAGATCGAGCTCGATCTTTTCAGGCGTTTTTTCTTTTGTAAGCCCGAGGCGTTGGGAAAGGCGCGATACGTGAGTGTCGACAACCACACCCGACGCTATCCCGAAGGCATTTCCAAGAACGACGTTCGCAGTTTTTCTCGCGACTCCGGCGAGTGAAAGTATCTCGGGCATTGTCCGGGGAACTTCGCCGCCGAACTCGTCGAGAATTCGCTGCGACGCGGAGCGGATGTTCTTAGCTTTATTTCGAAAAAAGCCCGTCGAGTGAACGTCGCGCTCCAATTCTTCCTGTGACGCGGCGGCGAAATCTCGTGGCCCACGGTACTTTCGAAACAAGTTCGCTGTTACCAAATTCACTCGCTCATCCGTGCACTGAGCGGAGAGGATGGTCGCGACGAGAAGTTCAAAGGGGCTTGTGTGATTCAGAGCGCAGTGGGCTGTCGGATAAGCTTTCTTCAGGCGTTTGATTATCTCGAGAGTACGTACGGCTTTGCTGCGGATCATTTAACTGAGGCTAAAAAAGAAGCGCCGAAAATGCAAATACCCGTCGATTTGGTTAGAATCTAGCCACCGAGCACACAGAGATTCTTTCGGATCGTCTCTGTGTGCTCTGTGGCAAGTACATGAAAGTTCCTTTACTCGACCTCACCCAACAAAATACCGCCCTACGACCTGAGATAGAAGCCGCGCTGGGTCGCGTGCTGGACACGAATGCTTTTATTCTGGGCGGGGAAGTAAAGGCCCTTGAAGAAGAGTTGGCCGAGTATTGCGGCACGAAGTATGCGATCGGGTGTGCATCCGGCAGCGACGCTTTGCTTCTCGCCTTGATGGCTGTCGGTGTTAAGCCCGACGACGAAGTCATTACCACCCCGTACAGTTTTTTCGCGACGGTGAGTGCAATCACTCGTCTCGGTGCTAGGCCTGTGTTTGTCGATATCGATCCGACGACTTACAACCTTGATGTGTCGCAGGTCGAAGCGGCAATAACGGAACGCACAAAAGCTATCCAACCCGTGCATCTTTACGGCCAATGTGCTGACATGCAGGCTTTGAATACTATCGTTAGCAAACACGGGATACCTGTCGTGGAAGACGCGGCCCAGGCGATCGGAGCGGAAGAGAACGGAGTTCGCGCCGGGGCGATGATGAGCGAGATCGGATGTTTTAGTTTTTATCCATCCAAGAATCTCGGCGGTATGGGTGACGGCGGTTTCATGACAACTGACGACGCCGAGATCGCCCGAAAGCTTTTTGCGCTGCGGGTTCACGGTTCGGAAGAGCGGTATCACCATAAATGGGTCGGACTCAACTCGCGGCTGGATGGATTTCAGGGAGCGGTCCTGCGCGTGAAGCTTCC
>JBBKXD010000262.1:0-3277 GCA_037969295.1 Pyrinomonadaceae bacterium
CCGGTGCTCGACCTGATGCAATACTTCGCACGCAAGACGAAACGCCTGCTCAAACCGAAACGCATCAACATCGGCCTTTACGCGACGATGGGCCGCTACTCGAAGATCGTCTATCATCCGCTCGGCGTCGTCGGAATTATTCCGGCGTGGAATTATCCGTTCTCGATACCGCTGGGCGAGACAGTAATGGCGGTAATGGCGGGAAACTCGGTCGTCATCAAGCCATCCGAGCTGACGCCGCTGATCGGCGTAAAGATCGGCGAGATATTCGAACGGGCGGGAGCTCCCGAAAATCTTGTGCAGATCGTCACCGGCGACGGACGGACCGGAGCGGCTCTGGTCGACGCCGCACCGGACAAGATAATGTTCACGGGTTCGGTCGCAACGGGCAAAAAGATCGCGGCCGCGGCGGCAAACAATCTCACATCTGTCGTGCTCGAGCTCGGCGGTAAAGATCCGATGATCGTTTTCGACGATGCGAATCTTGAGCTCGCCGCATCGGCCGCCGTCTGGGGCGCGTTTTGCAACTCGGGACAGTCATGTTCGTCGGTTGAACGTTTGTATGTACAGGAAGGTGTCGCTGAAAAGTTGACGAAGCTGATCGTTGAGAAAACACGTGAGCTGAAACAAGGCGCGGGTGACCGCGAGGACGTTTCGATCGGCGCGATGTCATCCGAACGACAGTTGAAGATCGTCGAAGATCACGTAGAGCAGTTCCGTAGGGATGGCGCACGCATCGAGATCGGCGGGAAAGCTGGAACTGCGGATGGCGGATCGCGGAGTGCGGATTTCTTTCCTACTCAATCTGATGACGCTACCGAGAACGTCGAAATCCCAAATCCGAAATCTGAAATCCCAAATCTCTTTTACGAGCCGACCGTGATCTCAGGCGCGACAAACGATATGCGCGCGATGCGGGAAGAAACATTCGGCCCGACGCTGCCGATCGCTACGTTCAAGACCGAAGAAGAAGCGATACACATGGCGAACGATTCTGAGTTCGGATTGACCGCAAGCGTGTGGACGAAAGATTACGTTAAGGGACGACGGGTTGCCGAACAGATCGAAGCCGGCTCAGTCTGCGTCAACGAAGTTCTATACACGCACGGCATCGGCCAGACACCGTGGGGTGGTTTCAAGAACTCCGGCCGCGGCCGTACGCACGGCGAAGAGGGTTTGATGGAACTCGTCCAGCCGCAGCACATTCACGTCAATCGATTCGCTTTTCTTCCCGACGCGTGGTGGATGCCATATTCGTCGACGGCGGTCGAGACCTTTCGTCAGTTTGCTTCCGGGTTCGCCAGCGGTTCGCTATGGAAGACGGCGGGGATATTGCCGCAGATGTCGAAACGTATCCGGGAATTGTTGCGGAGACGGTGAAAGTTCGCTAATCAGTTTTAACGGCCATGGGCGTGGGGATCGGTTCGGGCCGGTAAGTCTTCAGTAGGACGAGGTGTAGGGATACGCCGATGGCTATCGCGAGAAGTAGCAAATTTATCCAGAAACTCGCGGCGAGGATCCAAATGCTAAAACCGATCGAGATCCACAGGGTCAAAGTGGTCGTGATCTTTTGTCTCAACGAAATTCCCCGGCCGCTCTGATAGTTTTTGATATACCCGCCGAACAGGCGATTGTTCAGCAGCCAGGTGTGAAAACGCTCGGAGCTCCGTGAATAGCAGTATGCGGCCATCAGAAGGAAAACGGTCGTCGGCAAAAGCGGCAGGAACATTCCCAACACGCCCAGAGCAACGCATACCGTCCCGGCAAATATGAGGAGTGCTTTTCTAACGTCCATATTCCCCCGCGATGGATAGTTTAATGGATTCGAGTGTCAAACGTCGAACAGACAGGTCAGTGAGCGGGCGCGGTGTCGATATATGAGCACGTGGATGTGACAGGTGATAAGTTCTGGAGCGTTGTTCCGGTTCACTTATCACCTATCGCCTACCACTCATTCCGGGACCTTTACCACATCAAATGAATTCTGCCACGACCGGCGCATGGTCTGACGGATGATCCCAACTACGCGGATCTTTGTCGATCCAACAATCGGTGCAGCGTTCGGCGAGCGGGGGCGAGGTCCAGATGTGATCGATGCGAAGTCCCCGATCTTTTTCGAAGTCGTGACGAAAATTACTCCACCATGAGAACTCTCTGGCATCGTCGTTTATCTGACGAAAGACATCCACGAATCCCCATTTCTTTAGATCCTGTATTGCATCGCGTTCGGGTTTCGTAAAGTGCAGCTTATTTCTCCACGCCGGGACGCTCCAGACATCCAGTTCATGAGGCGCGACATTCAGATCACCGCATAGAAGGACGTTCTCGCTTGTTTCGTATTTTTTGTCGAAGTAGGTCCGAAGACGCTTTATCCAGTCGAGCTTGAATTGATATTTCGGCGTGCCCTGGCTCGTCCCGTGAGGAGCATACACGTTGATGAGCCGCACATTGTTGATCTTCGCCG
Organism: Pyrinomonadaceae bacterium; assembly: GCA_037969295.1. Classification (GTDB taxonomy): domain Bacteria; phylum Acidobacteriota; class Blastocatellia; order Pyrinomonadales; family Pyrinomonadaceae; genus OLB17. Next base: position 2,465 of record JBBKXD010000262.1, read on the forward strand.
AAATAAATCTACTTTGGTTGTCGTTCCTATCGCCCGGCAGTTTTGTGATGACATTTTCCAGCGGAATCTTAGACAGGATAGCTACGCCGTTGTAGGCGCGTTCGCCAAACACCTCTATATGCGAATAGCCGATTGCCCGAAGCCTAGGGTGCGGGAATTTCTCGTCGACGGACTTAGTCTCCTGGAGGCAAAGCACGTCCGGCTGATTTACCTGACACCATTTCAGAACGTGATCAATGCGGGATTTGATCGAGTTGATGTTCCAGGTAGCGATCTTCATTTCTGGCGTACGGGCGTTAGTTCGCCTTCTTGAACGAACTCGGATCAATACCAGCATCAAGGAATGCGTCTCTCATTTCTTCGATCAAAAGAAAGTATTCTTCTGAGTCGCGGAGAGAGAGAAATCTCCTCGCTTCAGCTAACGCTTCCTTGTAGCGTCCCAAGTCCCAGAGTGTATGGAATAACCCGAGCGATCCGAGTTCCGATTTGGGTGAAAGCGAAACAGCTTCCGTGTAACACTCAAGCGCTTTGGCAAAGCTCTTCTGCTTCCAGTAGATGTGGCCCAGAGGACCGAGTATCGGTGCACGTCGGGGTGGATTCAGGGTCAATATTTCTTTGAACTTTTCGATCGCCTCTTCAAGACGATCTGAATCACGCAGAGCAATACCTTCTTCAAATAGCTTTTCAATCTTGGCTTGAGCAGTCATAGAAAGAATAGCCTGACAGTTCGTCCTACAACGCGAACTCAGCGATCACCGGAGCATGATCACTCGGTTTCTCGAGCGCACGCGGCGCTTTGTCGATCCAGCATCC
>JBBKXD010000263.1:0-3110 GCA_037969295.1 Pyrinomonadaceae bacterium
GTGCTCGCGCTCGCGTTCAAAGTCGCCGATGAGAACGGCTTGCTGCTGTTGGATCTGAAAGATCTGCAATCGCTGCTGCAATTTGTCGGTGAGAATGCCGATGAGTTCACGTTGAAATACGGCAACGTGTCGAAGGCCTCGATCGGGGCGATCCAGCGTGGCCTGCTGCAACTGGAGCAGCAAGGTGCCGCGCAATTTTTTGGCGAGCCGGCGGTCAAGCTTGACGATTTCATCCAGACGCTTGGCGGCAAGGGCGTCCTGAATCTTCTCGCGGCGGACGATCTGATCAATTCCCCAAAACTCTACTCGACGTTTCTGTTGTGGCTGTTATCCGAGCTGTTCGAGATGCTGCCCGAAGCGGGCGATCTCGACAAACCGAAGCTCGTATTCTTTTTCGACGAAGCGCACCTTCTTTTCAACGACGCACCGACATCTCTTGTCGAAAAGATCGAACAGGTCGTTCGTTTGATCCGCTCAAAGGGCGTCGGCGTATACTTCGTAACGCAGAGCCCGGCCGACATTCCGGATAAAGTCCTCGCACAGCTCGGCAATCGAGTTCAGCACGCGCTCCGCGCTTACACGCCGAAGGAACAGGAGGCGGTAAAGATCGCGGCGAAAAGTTTTCGTGAAAATCCGGATGTCGATACGGTCAAGGCGATCACCGAGCTGGGCGTCGGCGAAGTGCTTATATCAACGCTCGACGAGAAAGGCGTTCCGACGATGGTCGATCGTGCGTTTGTCGTCCCGCCGGTCAGCCAGATCGGTCCCATTACGGCGGAGCAACGCGCGCAGTTGATCAGCTCGTCGCTGGTCGCCGGGCAGTATGAGCAGACGATGGATCGCGAATCGGCATTCGAGATCCTTGCAAAGCGAACCGAAGAAAAAGCTCAGGCCGATGCCGAAACAAAAGCCGTCGCGGATGCGGAGAAGGAAGCCGTAAAACAAGCAAAAGCCGAACGCGCCGCCGCACGTGCTCCCGACACGCTTGCCGAATCGATCACCAAAAGCGTTGTGCGATCGGCGAGCACCAGCATCGGACGCTCGATCGGGACGCAGATCGTGCGTGGTGTTCTCGGTGGTATCTTCGGCGGGAAATCCAAATCGAAAAGTAGTTGGTTTTAAGCTTAGAGTGCGCGAGTTGCGGGTCGAGGCTGAGGAACGCCGGCATCCTGCCGGCAAGATTGCGAAGCAATCTAACAACGCATAGTAGTGATCACTTTTGAACGTCTGCGACGTTCATTGCCGGCAGGATGCCGGCGTTCCAATGCTCATCAAAGACAACATCATCGAGAAGATAAAAACCGGCGAGGTAACTGTTCTCTTTCGCCGGTGGTCGCGACCTGGCGCGAAGGCCGGCGGTTCGCAGATGACGCAGGGCGGCGTGATCGGAATAGACTCGGTCGATGTGGTCGCAGAAGCTGACCTCACCGACCTCGATGCACGCGAGGCCGGCTATGCATCCACCGCCGATCTGCTCGCGCACCTCAACTATCGCGACGATCCCATCTACAAGATCCGTGTTTATTTCAAGGGTGAAGATCCACGCATCGCCTTACGCGCGAAGGTTGAGTTGAGCGACGAGGAACTCAAAGAGATAATCGCAAAGCTGGAGAAGCTCGACAAGAACTCAAAACGCGGGCCCTGGACATTGTCATACCTTCAGGTCATCCACGATATGCCGCAGACATACTCGGGTCTGCTCGCCGACTACCTCGGTCTTTCGATCCCTGAATTCAAACCATGGGTGCGAAAGTTGAAGGCGTTAGGTCTTACGGAGAGCCTACATCCGGGATACAAGTTGTCGCCGCGGGGTAAGAAGGTTCTGGAAGCGCTAAGGCGGGGGCGCGGCCGATGAACCAGTACCGCTAGGTGCGACATGTTGGTAGAAGGCGGAGCAGAAAATAATTTGAGCTCCAGAGGAGCGACATCGGTGTCGCTCCTCTGGAGCTCGATTGCTTTCTTCGATTTTCTACCAATATTCCGGTCCTACGGACCTCGAACCATGAACTAATACGACAAAAACTCCTTCCTAACTTCCATAAACTCGCTAAACCTCGGCATCCACGATTCCTCGATCTCCTTCAACCCAGCTCCCGCCTCGATCTGCTTTCGGATCTTGTCCGTACCGCAGACGATGTCGAAAGGGTTCTTTCCAAACTCGTATTCGTATTCGTTCTGCCGCCATTGAAAATGATCGGGATACATATCGTACGCGGTCTTGACCATCGCGATGCCGACGACGACCGGCGTGAACGTCGAGCGATCGGTGACATGGAGTTGAACGCCCGCACACCTCTCGCCGACGAACTCGGAGAACGTCGGTTCGAAGTACGCTTCGCGAAAAGCGACGCCGGGAAAATTGAATTTGCGAAGCTCAGCCGCCCAGGCGTAGGCGTCGATATACGGAGCGCCGTTGAGCTCGAAAGGTTTTGTGGTACCGCGGCCTTCGGATAGCTCGGTGCCTTCGAGATGGACGGTCGCGGGGAAAACGGCGCACGTATCGATGGTCGGGATGTTCGGCGAAGGAAGCGTCCACGGAAGCCCCGTATCTTCATGCCACATCTCGCGGCTCCAGCCGATCATCTTTACAACTTCGAGATCGCATCCGATACCAAAATGCTCGTTGAATAATTTCGCCATCTCACCGATCGTCATGCCGGGACGCGTCGGTAGCTCGAACTGCCCGACGAACGAGGTGAACTCCTTCTCGGTGACATTGCCTTCGACCGCGACGCCGTTGATCGGATTCGGGCGGTCGCACACGCCGACCCGCTTGCCGGGTTTTGCCGCGGCGATCATGCAATTCGCCATCGTGTACGTGTATGTGTAGATGCGGCAGCCGACGTCCTGCAGATCGACGACGAAGGTATCGATCTCCGCACACATCTCCTCGGTCGGCACGCGCGTTTCGCTGTAGAGCGAATAGACCATCAGGCCGGTCCGCGGGTCGCGCACATGCGGCGTCTCGATCATGTTGTACTGCACGTCGCCGCGGATGCCGTGCTGCGGTCCGAAGAGGGCCGTCAGGTTGATGTCCGTATGTTCGAAGAAAACATCAGCGTCGTGGCGAAAGTTGGGGAGGACAGATGCGGGATTACATACAAGTCCGA
>JBBKXD010000264.1:0-13495 GCA_037969295.1 Pyrinomonadaceae bacterium
GATTTTCTGATCCCGTTCGGCAAGGCGAAGAAAGTGCGCGAGGGAAGTGATGTTTCGATCATCACGTATGGCGCGCTTGTAGAAAGATCGAACCAGGCCGCCAAACGCCTTGAGCAGCAGGGTGTAACGGTCGAGATCATCGATCTCCGCACGCTCGTCCCGTACGACTGGGAAGCGATCGCCGAATCGGTAAAGAAAACATCGCGCGTCATTGTCGCTCACGAAGACTCGGTCTCGTACGGGTACGGTGCCGAGATCGCCGCGCGCATTTCCGACGAGTTGTTCGAATACCTCGACGCCCCCGTCCGCCGCGTCGGTGCGACCGACACATTCGTCGGCTACGCGCCGCAGCTTGAGGACTTCATTTTGCCTCAGTCGGAAGATGTTGAGAATGCGGTGAAGGAATTGATGGAATATTAGGCGAGACCGATGCGTAGAGCCGTTTGCATAATCGCGTTTCTTTTTCTCGCTTCGGCGGTGACAAGAGCCGACGAGTATCGGCTTCGTAAATTATTTACGAGCGCAAACGGAAGGTTTGAAACTCACCTAAAAGATCATAAATGGAGCCTGGTTGAAAAGCCTTTAGGTAGAGAGCTCTATCGATTCAGCGACTACCGTGATCGAGCGATCTGGTTTCACACGATGACTCTGGTCGTAAGCGATGACGGAAAGGACGTCGTTGCGGTCGATGATTACAGCGGACAGGACTTTCGGAAAAATCCGGAAGTCCTCTTCTTCTTTCGGGAAGGGAAGATAGTGAAAACCTACAGGCTGTTGGACCTCACTAATCCTAATTTTCTCCAGGTTTCTGTCAGTCACTTTCGCTGGATGGCATACGGCGTCAACGACTTCGGAATAAAAGACTCGGAATTCTCCATGTCGACCCTTGATTTATACGACTATCTCTTTGACTCAACAACGGGCGCATTGATCGCCAAGCAGAAGGCTAAGTTACTGTCGGAGACAGCGGTTTACGTTTATGGAGAAGTAAGTGGATTGGGGGGCACCCGTCATAAGATTGTGGTCGACTGCGTCATTCACGGAAACGCAAGAGAAGGCGACACGATATTCTTTGATTCTAAAAACCGACGCTGGGAGGGGTCAGGCTTTGATGAGAGCCTGATAATTGACCGAGGGCAACTGTTGTCGGTCAAAGGCTTCCTGTTCAATGTCTGTCATGGTGAAACGTGGCGCTAACTCAAGGGTCGGCAGCGAAGCGAATGGAACCCTAGGTATTCGACGACAATCAGATCCGTCGCTGAAGGCGACGAACAACAATATGTCGCTCGCCTTCAGCGAGCTTTTTCATTTCGCATCCTTACCTAGGGATCGCTCGTTTCACTCGCTCTCCCTAGGCTTTAGAGGTTTGTCACCTTCGGCGACAAGACGTTCTATCTATCGCGACGTCACTTCGTCACGCGATCGATGCGTAACGAGATGGTAAACCCCGGTCGCCAATCTCTCCGCGAACCCCTTATCCACCAACTGATGATTCGCACGGCCCGATTCCCAGCGATAAAAGCCGAACGTGCGGGACAAGTCGCCGAGCAGCGTCATCCCGCACATCGATAGATAACAGCGGGCGAGCTCACGCACTGCTTCGTCGCGGGGCATCTTTATTTTCATCTGTGTGGGAAAGCGAGCCTCGGCGAGGGTCCAAATGTATGTGAATCTCGGGACGTACATGACCTGTTGTGGCACGACCTTCATTGTCTTCTGAAGTTTGTCGAGAGCTTTCGTGAATCGCGGGCGGGTGGTAATTTCGGCTTCGGCTCGAAGATCTGCCGAGCCCATCTCCCATTCTTTGCGCAGCACTTTCAGAATTTTGTTTGCGCTGCCGGAAAGATCCTTCGTCTCGCGGGTTTTCGGCACGCCCCAGATCGCGTTGAATACCGGTATCATTCGCGGTGCGAGAAACATCGAATGTCCTTTTACAAGCTTTGCGTAGTAGACGCGTCCACGAGCGATCACTTCGTCTTTTAAGACCCACGCCGCGCTTGCCTCGGGGTCTTTCTGCACATTTCGCGGCATGTGTGCGTCGCGACGTCCGCAGACGGCCGTGTAGAACGAGGGAAGATTCTTCCGGGCATCCGTCATGCCAAGACAAAAGCCGAGATCCTCGACCATCGCCTCGGCCTCTTCGGCCGTTTCGATCTTCAACGCATCTTCGCGCCGCCATTTTTGGTCGCGATATTGTTCGATCTCTTCGGGAAGCTCGCGCATAAAAAGGATGAGCAATAATAACATCACTCATCCCAGGATAATTTCCGTTTCATCCAGCTGCTTCAACCGCAGATGACGCAGATAAAAATTTGGATCTGCGCGGATCTGTTTCTATCTGCGTTATCTGCGGTTAATCGATTCGGCTAACCGTCAATTATCCTGCGGCAGCGAGTCGCAGAGAAACAACGAAGCTCCGTAGGAGCGACACTATGCCGCTCCTCCGGAGCTTCGTTGATTTTATATCCCGCAGACTACCAACATGCCACGCCTAACGGCGTTGCTCGACGACGCTGCCTTAGAACTAATTATCTTGCGGCAGTCGACTAGAAGATCGATTCGGAGAGCTCGATTGCACGGTGATCGTCGAGCCCTTCATCAACTCAACATCTTCACGGCCCTGCACTATAACCGATCCGGCACCCGCGCCGCCGCCGATGATCGCACCGATCGCGGCACCCTTGCCGCCGCCGGCGATCGCACCGATGATCGCACCGAGTCCAGCACCGATCCCACCACGCTTTGCGGTCTCTTTTGTCTGGCTGTCGCTCTTCGCGGTTCCCTCGGCGTCGACCCTGACTTCCTTGCCGTTCTGGTCCTTGACCGACTGCAGATATCCGGCGAAATCATATCGCTGTCCGTTCCGCAGTGTGATCGTCTCGAAATTGAATGTCACATTCGACCGTCCAGACACCTGGCCCGAGCGGCCAACGCCCGTCACATAACCATCGATCGTCGCTCCACGAAATTCCATCGGCGACTGAACCGTCAACGTAAAGCGGTCGTTGTTCTGGGTGACCTTAGTGTCTATCGAAGACTCAAGCAGGCCGGTGATGATCGTCCCATTCGGCACGACGAAGCTCCCCGTCCGCGCCTGAGAAATGGTCGGATTCGGACTGTTAGCATCGCTCGGATCATTGCTTGAATAGTCGCCGCCATTGTCCGTATAAGTTCCGCCCGAGTTTCGGTCGATTCCAAGGCCGGCAAAAGATTCGGTCTTGCTATAAACGCTCTCGGCAAAAATCGTTTCGGTCAGATAGTCGGTCGTAATACGACGCGTGACTTTTAATCCACGACCACTGTCCATCGGTGTAAATGTGACGGTGTAGTCCGTCTCGCCGCCGAGGCTGGTGATCGTCAATTCTTCGCCGCGAAGCGTTGCGCGCAGACGGACCGTTCGGCCGTTAGACTGTTCCGTCTTCTCTCGACCATCGGCGGTGAATGTGACAGGCGATGCATTTGACGAAGCAAGTGTCACTTCGCTTCCGCGAACGTCGATCGCGATCTGCTCGGGAGCGTCAAGCTTTGATTCGAGATCCTGACGCTGCGAGCTCGCCACATTGCTGTGCGAAATAATATCGGCTGCGTTCTCGCTGCGACCGACATCCAGACGGTATGTGCCTGTCAATCCGCTACGCGACGCGACGCTTGTACGAGGCGGAACAGTAGTGCCAGCCCGATCTCTCGTCGTTCCGGGATAAGCCGATACGCGCGTGCTCCAGTCAGGCGTCACGCCGTAGTTAGACGCAAGATTGTTTATCGTTGTTCGAACGCTTCGCCAGCTTGTATCGATCCGTCCATTCTGTGGATTTTGCGCGAGATATGCGTCGACATCTTTTGCTGCGGTAATGATCTCGCGAACATCGTCTCGATTCTCGCGGCGGTTATTGAGGCCATCTTCAAAACCATCGACCTTTGTCTGCAGATTGCGAATGCTGTCATGCACGTTCTCGACATCCGGGGTTCGCGACGATGTGCTTCGAAGCTGATTGTCGAGCCCGAATTGAAAATCATCGATCTGTGCGTTCAGCGAGCGAACCAGGTCCCGGATCTGCCGCTCGTTGCGGCGTTGAGCCTGTGACGTAACCGACGTTCCAAGCACGATAAACGAGATTACGGCCATCACGGCGAAAAAATTACCAAAGCGTTTCATAACGTTCTCCAACTTGTCGAAATATAAAAAGAAACTGTCCCGGCATTTTGAAGCATTTATTGTTCCAAAAGTTGTTCGCCCCGAGCCCGTCGAAGCTCAGGAATTGCCGTGTGGTAAGATTTTTCTAATTCAGACAGCGAGATAGAGGATCAATTCGATGGCGGCAGGCGATTACAAGGCGACGGTTCATTACGCGGGTGACGAGTTTTTTATCGGAATTCCGCCAAGCGGCCACGCCCAAACGATTGATTCCAAAGGAGACAGGAGTGCTGCTCAGTCACCGCTCGAGATGCTGCTCGTGTCGGTCGCGGCATGCACCGCGGCCGACGTCATTTCTATCCTGCTCAAGAAACGTCAGGACGTCACTGATTACAGGGTTGAAGTCACGGGCGAACGCGTCGAGGAGTATCCGCGAAAGTTTATTAGGTTTCATGTTCACCATATCGTGCATGGGCGTAGCGTTTCGGAAAAGGCTGTGGCGGACGCCGTCGAGCTTTCCGACACCAAGTACTGCTCGGTCGCGGCGACGGTTCGGCCGACGGCTGAGATCACGACGAGTTACGAGATCATCGAAGTCACAAGTCAGAACCGGGAGTCTTAACTCCCCTCCAGCCTTAGGAGGGGTGGATGCCGCTTCGGCAGACGGGGTGGTGGGAGGCGACCGGGTTCTACGATTCATCAAAAATCACATGCGAAATTTCCGAAGGTCCCTTTTTGTTCTGCTTCTATTCGTACCAGCTGTTTCCGGCCAGATTCCCGCGGTTACACACATTCAGATCCTAAAAGCTGAGGACGCGCGTCGGTATGACAAAACGCTTGAGGATTTGTTAAAGAGTCCGAGCGAAGATGTTCGCACGCGGGCCGCTCTCGCCGTCGGCAGAATCGGAAACACCGCTGCGGTTCCGGCGTTGGTTCGTCTTCTAAATGATCCTTCTGCCCGAGTAAGCGAGATGGCGGCGTTCGCGCTCGGCGAGATCGAATCGATTGCGGCGGCCGAGGCTATTCAGCGTTTGATCGGAGAAACGGGGAAAGCGCAAATACCGGGGAAAACCGATCCGGGCCGGGGCCGCCTCGTCGAAGCAGCCGGAAAGATCGCCGCAGCGAATGCCAAGGACCCGAAAGCAAAGGAGCTTGGCGAGGCGATCATTTTTACGCTCGAAGCGGAACTGGGGAAGGGGCAACGCCAGGACATAGAAACCATCCATCTAGCCCTGACGGCGGCATTGCGTGCGAAACCCGAAAATACAGACGTCACGGTCGCCAAATTCCTTTCGAACTCTGACGCAATCGTCCGTGCCGACGCGGCTAACGCTTTGGCTCGCATCAGGCCGCGAAATCCTGCGGAGGTATTACGAAAAGAGCTAAATGAACCGTTGCGATCGTTGCTGAGCGACAAAGATCCGATGGTTCGCGCCAGCGCCGCACGCGCTTTGTCGGTCGCGGCTGAGGATGTCGCGGTTTCCGCCACCCTCGTTGAAAGAGCCGTCAGCGATACCGATTCGCGTGTGCGGGTTTCAGCGATTCGTTCGTTGGCATTTAGCAAGAGCGAGCAAAACGGCAAGTTGCTTCTGGCGAGGGCCGAAGAGATTATTGGCGAATACAAGGCATCCGCGTTTCGTGTACCGACCGCTAAAAGCGAGTTACTGGAATTGCTCATTGCTATAGGCCGCCTTCTGACGAACACCCGGAACGAGCAAGCTGTCGATCTGATTCGCGAATTTGCCAAACGCGATCAGGGCCATTCTCCCGAAGCGTATATCGCCCGCATCCGGATCGCACCGGGCCGCGGCGATGACAACAAACGGGAGCTAAACCACTGGCGCCAATACAGTACGCTCGCCCAGGTCATCGGCGAATTTGCGACGCTCGAACCGAACAACGAAGAAGGTAAGGAGATCAAGACGGAGGCCCCCGATATCCTTCGACCACTGGCGAAGGCGTACGCCGAAGCCGATCCGGTGAACGAAGCCGACACGATCATGGCGGCGCCCGACGTTCTGCGTGCATATGCCGGTTTCAAGACGGCAGATCTTTCTGAGATCTTGCGCGATGCTCTGCGGAATAAGGATGTTTTCATTCGTGCGACGGCGGCGGAGCTTATCGGTGAATTGCCCGCGTCGAAGGAAAATGTTGAAGCGTTGAAAACGGCATTCGAGAGATCTCTGCAAACGGACAAGCATGACGACGACGCCCAGTTGGCGATTCTCGACGCGTTGTTCAAGCTGGACAAGAAAGCGACATTCGGCGTGCTTCGCAGTGCTCTTCAGCACCCGGACTATCTTGTTCGGAGAAAAGCTCTCACCTTTTTGGACGACAAAGAGGCATGGAAGGAAATATCCGAGAGCGAGATGAAGAGTCTGATCGAGATCGCAAAAAGCGGAAAGGATGTCGTGTGGCCGCACGACGCGAAGAGCGGCACGAAACTCGGACAAGTTCTGAATCTAGACGCGGATTATCGACGCGCGATCGCGCGCAAAAACGGCACGGTCAAGGCGGTACTTGCGACGGAGAAGGGAAATTTTACGATTGATCTCCTGCCCGAGGATGCGCCCCTGACGGTGGACAATTTCATTAAGCTCGCACGTGCGAGATTTTTTGACGGGCTCGAAGTTCATCGTGTCGTGCCGAATTTCGTAATGCAGGACGGCGATCCGCGCGGCGATGGAAGCGGTGGCCCGGGATGGTCCATCCGATGCGAGATCAACATGGTGCCGTACGAGCGAGGCGCGGTCGGCATGGCTCTGTCGGGTAAAGACACGGGCGGCTCGCAGTGGTTCGTCACTCATTCGCCGCAGCCGCATCTCGACGGCGGCTACACGGTCTTTGGCCGCGTGAACGAAACCGCGATGAAGGTCGTAGATAACATCGTGCGGGGAGATAAGATCATCAGCGTGAGGATTGTGGAAGGGAATTTGCCACAGAGCACACAGAGGAAGAAAAAGTAAGACGGTTTGAAGAATTCTCTGTGTCCTCGGTGGCTAGCCTTATGGAAGAACTTGAAAAGCGCGGCGTCCCTGAGTTGCCAAAAAAACAGCACACACCGGTCGAGATCGAAGAAGGGATCGAGAACCTCGCACACTATCTCGATGGGTTGTTTCGAATTCCCGGAACCGGTTGGCGATTCGGTCTCGACGCGCTCATCGGTCTGATCCCGAATGTCGGCGACACGCTGACGTCGTTCGCGTCGTTCTACATTCTGATCGCCGGTGCGCGCTATGGCGTTCCGAAGATCACCTTGCTCAGGATGGCATTCAACATCGGGCTGGATTATCTGGTCGGCACGATTCCGTTCATCGGCGATGCGTTCGATTTTGTTTGGAAATCGAATAAACAGAATCTCGACCTGATCCGCGAGCGTGCCACCGGCAAGGACGTCGGGACGACAAGCGACTACGTTTTCGTCTTCGCGATAATCGGCGTGCTGATACTGATTCTCATCAGCTCGATCCTTATCAGCCTCTACATCATCGGTGCGATCTTCTGGGAATTGTTTACGGGGAATATTTAACCTTGGAGACCGCACGCAGAAACCCGACCGGTAGGAAGGGTGTCTCCCTCAATCCAAAATCCAAAATCCAAAATCCAAAATCGAAAGTCCCGTCCGCGGCATGAACGGACGGGACCAGATTGTAAGGTTAACTCTTTAGGAGGAGCATTTTTTCCTTACAACAGCCGTTAAGGCTTTGTTTTTGTTACGGGCGTGGCCGCGCGTGCCGCTTGTGCGGCGACCGCCTTTTGTTCGGCGATCACGGCCCTTGCCGCGCTGAGCGTGTATGTGCCCGACGACGGCTCGGTGATGAGCTTATAGCCGCTGGGCAGAGTAAAAAGCGACGGATCCGGTTCGCTGCGGATAATGTTGGTCAGGCGATAGGTTTGCTCACCAAACCTCGGATCGTTGTGACGCGACATGACGACAAGCTGCAGATCTCGCGAATACCACTTTTCGTAAGTGATCTCGATCGGGCGTTCATTCCCTATCGCACCGACCGGGATCGTCGTGATCGTACGCGTCCCTTCGGCGTCGACACCCTCAATATTCTGCACACCCAGCTCTTCGGTCCGCTTATCCCATTTTGAGTTCGAACCGGAACCGAAGGAATAGGACATCGTAAATCCATCGCCGCCTTCACCAACCATATGACCCGGCACGGCACGAGGGGCGACCGCCGCGGCGACAGCCGTCGCCGATTTGATCTGTTCTCTCACCTTGTCGGATATGATCACACCACTTCCGACGGATCCACTGGCCTCGATAGCCGCATTGATCTCCGCTCTCGCCTTGTCTAAAACAACCGCACCGTTAACAGTTGTAGCACCGCCGGAAGTGACGATCCTTACATCGCCGCTGGGCCTCACGTTGACCTGGCGGGCGGTCTTCATATAAGGGTCGATCGCATATCGAAGGCCGCCTACCGGATCGAGCAGCGTAACGGCCTGACCAAAAGCGTATAACGAGCCAAGCATTCCACCGGAGCCAGGTGCCATCTCACGGCGAAACCGTCCCTCGCTGTTGCGATAGAGCTTGCTCGACGAGCTGCGGACGATACGGTTTCCGTCGGCAAGCATCTGGACGCTTTCACTGACCGCATCGGCCGAGAATGGTGCATTCTTTACCGTGCTTCCCGAACTCGCGGCAATTTCGGCCATAACTTTCGCGTCCTGGGCATTCGCATAAATGCCAAGCAAGACGAACATTACAAATGCAGATATGATCTTCATAACTCTCCTAAAAACTTTCTATTTAACAACGCGGATCGCACGCGCAACACCATCGTTTCCGATCAGCAGATCGGCCTTGACCGTCGCGGTCTCATTCTCCAAAGGTACATCGACGCCCATCGCAAACAAGGTCGTCCGCGGGATATCGACACGGACTATCCGGCCGCCCCGTTCCGTTTCGTTCGGATCACCGGCGTACGAAAGAGCGTAGAAATCGCCTTCGTAACGAACAGGCTTTGCTGCCGGCTGCTTCGAACGGCTGACCTTAATGTTCGGCTTGCTCGAGATCCGCTCGGTTTTCACGGGTGACGCCGTTCGCGAAAAATTGGCATCGACGACGTTGTCAGGTTTCGTGAATCGTTTCGGTTCGGGCGTCTTAGGTGCCTCGGGCATCGGAATAACAACTACTTCACCCGGAACTGATTCGAAAACAACGAATGCTGCCGTAAGCCCTGCCACCATGATGATGCTCGCAAACACACCGATCGCCGGCCTCAGGAAAGATCGCCGCTTCAGAGACTCGCGACTCTCCAATTTGACTCTCGCACGGACCGCATCGAACAGTGCCGGGTTAGCGACGATCCGGTCAACATCTCGCAGAGAAATCGCGGCGGATTTCACCAGTGCTTTCCCGATCTCATCGATCTCTTTGTTTTCTATCTTTCGCATCGCAACTACCAATTTAAGGACGGCCCCGCGGCCCTCACGGTTACAAAAACTTCTTCAATACACGCCTTATCACAATCCGGGCACGCCACGCCTTTATTTTGACTTTGGACTGTGACCATCCCATAGTCTCGGCGATCTCCGCGACACTCATCTCCTCAGCGTACAGCATCTCAAGTAGTGCACGATCCTCGGCTGGTACGCGGCTCAGCAGCTTGTCCGCCAGATCGCGATCCAGCAAGAGCTTCTCAGCATTCGGAGTCCTGGTCGACGGAAAGGCCGCCAGCGATTCCAAGTCTCCTTCCGTTAGATCGCAGCACAGATGTTCAGGCTTTCGCCGGTTGCTCCGCAGCGCGTCGACGCACGAGTTTGTCGTGATCCGCGCAAGCCAGCTCGCAAGCGACAGTTCATGATCGCCGCGGAATTTCCGAAGTTCGACGAAGGCTTTTGCAAAACTTATCTGGACGATCTCTTCGATCTGTTCTTCGCGGCGAAAGTATCGGCCGGCGACAAGCCCGACCATTCGCTTATGACGATCGAACACCTGTTCGAACGCGGTTTCGTCTCCGGAAAGAATCAGCTCGACCAGTTGAGAGTCCGAGCGCGTCACACGAACCACGCCGTGAGCGATATCTTCGTCTGCGCGGGCTATGAGATTCTCGTTTTGCAACGTGGTTTGGTAACTACTCATTTCATGAACCGAGAATAGTGACGACCGTCAATCTCAATGACGGATGTCGTTGCAAAGTGGTTACGTGATTCTTACGAGTATTCGCGTTTAAAAGTACGCACTGGCCAGAAGATAGTTTAGAAAGGCAGGTCAGTTACTCGGATCTACCAAAAGCTTTCGCCGTGCCTGGACATGCAGGCCCGCGCGCTTCGATGTCACCTCGATGTTCCGTTCCGCCGGACTACCCGTTTCCGTGAGCGGGATCTTGGGAACATATGTGAGCACGTAGCTTGCGTCGATCATTTTCGCGACGAGCGCGGTCTTTTCGATCATCTCGTCGAGGCTTTCAGGCATTACCGAGGTGCCGTTCGTATTTTCAGCAAGGCTATCGAGCTGCTTTTCACTATTCTCAAGATCCGCTTTTCTCGCCTTCAATTTTCGCAGCAGAGTACGATCGAGATTGATCGTCTTCATTTTTGGTGCGGTCGCAACATCGCGAACGCCATTTGGGAGTTGTGCCGCAACTTCGTCGGGCATTGCTTTTGGCGGCGGCGAATTCGAGATCATCTTGGTCCGCGGGGCGATGTCCTCGGCTTCCATCCGCGTGTAACTTAGAACATGGACGCTGATCTCGGTCGACAGCAGGCGTCGTATCGCGTCGCGCTTGCGGGCCTCGTTACTGTTGCTATCCGTTCCATCCGTTATCAGGACGAGATGTTTATTTTCGAGCGGATTCTTCAACAGGAAATCGGTTGCAAGACCAAGCGCGTCGACGAAAACCGATCGGCGTCCGAATTTTGTCCGGCCGATAGCACGCGAAATCTCGGACTTGTCAGTCGTCCATTCGGCGACGATCTCGGCGGTGTCGGCGTATTGAATGACGGCGACCGAATCCCGGGGACCCAGCGCCGCAAGTAAGGCACGGGCCGTCCTTCGCGTTTGATCGAGGCTCTTCACCTGTCTCAGTTCGCCACCCGTATCCATCACTATTAAAACGTTGGCCGGAATCCGTCGAACGCTTGTCGGTTGATGCAGAATATTGTTTTCAGTTACGACAAGGTCCGACGCTTTCACGTCGCCGACAAACGCGCCGTTGTCGTCGAACGCCACGACATTCAGTTTTATTTCCTCTGTGATAACACGTTCGGCGTCATCTTCCCGAGGCGTCGGGGTCGGTGTCGGAGGCGGAACGCGGCGACTTTGTGCAGAGGCGATAGCGGCGAATGCCAGTAAAAGAGAGATCAGGAGACAAGAAAATTTAATTCGACCATGCAGCATACAAGTTCATTTATGATGTCCGAACTAAAGCACCGGATGCTTTTCCACGAATCCGATCAAATTGCGTGCGTAATCCCGGAAGCTCGGGCAATGGACGCCGTAAGTCGCGAGAAGCTCGTCCGCGTGCTGGGTGTCGTAAGTCTGCGCGATAAAGAAATAAGGGACGGCGTGATGCGGTAATCCGGTAATCGGCGGCGAAAAAGGAAGCATCAGCGATCTTTCGACAAGCGACGGCGGTGGGGTGAGCACTGAGCGTTTCCCGGAAAGCGTCCCGGCTATTACATCGAAAAGCTCGGCGGTCGTCAGAGGATGGGGATCCGCAAGAGCGACCGTCTTACCAATGGCATTTTCGTCAGCGGCCAGGGCGGCCATGCCATTCACTACAAAATCTACCGGAACGAGATTTAGCCGCACATCCTGATTTCCCACGTTGAGCAGCCGCAGCAAACCGGGAGCTTTTCGGAGATACTGGATCAAATAATAAATGCCGTCGTATTTCACCGTCTCGCCGGTTTGCGAATCGCCGACGACGACAGACGGCCTGAAGATCGTGACCCCGATCTCTTCTTTTAGTTTTTCAACTTCGAGCTCCGCGAGATACTTCGTCTCTTCGTAATAATTTCGGAAACCGGCGGCGTGCTCGAGTTCGGTTTCGAGTATGCGGCCATTACGCTTTCCCGCGACATAACACGTCGAGACGTAATTGTATCGGCGCAGGTTCGGCAGCGAACGGCACAAGTCATTCACATTTCGCGTGCCATCGAGATTGACCCGGTACGCGGTGTCCTTCGGAATCGCAAGGTCGTACGCGGCAGCGAGGTGGAAAACCGACGTCGTTTCATCGCGGACGGCGCGAAGATCGTCGTCCGAGATCCCGAGGTTTGACGCCGTGATATCACCTTCGATGATCGCAAAGTTCTCGAGCGGCGTTCCGGTCTGCTGAGCTATCCGAACGACAGCGTCCGTCGCCTTTGGGACAAATGGCGGCTGAACAAGCAGAAAAAATTGTGTGTCCCGACGTGCGAGCCGCTGTACCAAACGCTCGGCGATAAAACCGGGAAAGCCCGTTAGGAAGATCGTTTCACTAAACTCCATCAGCTTTCTATCATAGTTCTACGACTTTCGAATTGCTACAGGCGGTTCCACAACGTAATTACTAATTGGTTAATTATTAATTTTGTAATGAAATCATTGAAGACGACGAAGTCATCCACATGTGGAAAACTTTATGCTACGATTTTCATGTTCCCACTAATTTATGAGCGAAGCGGTCGAAACGAGAAAAGGCGAAACTGCCAAAAGTGAGCTGGATATACAGCAATGGTCGGTCGTTTCGTTCGATAAATGCGAAGCCTCAGGCCTTACTTACGAAGCTGCTGCGAAACTCATGTCCGAAAAAGAAGCCTCCGGAGTTTACGGGCTCTGCATTGTCACCGACGAGGCTGCCAGTCGGGTCAATGGGTGACAAGAGCGGGGGCAAGCCACCC
Source organism: Pyrinomonadaceae bacterium (assembly GCA_037969295.1). GTDB lineage: Bacteria > Acidobacteriota > Blastocatellia > Pyrinomonadales > Pyrinomonadaceae > OLB17. The sequence continues at coordinate 12,974 of JBBKXD010000264.1, forward strand.
TTCCTGACCTGTCAATGTGTCCAACTCGAGTTCGCGCCGTTTGATCTGATTCAGGATTGGCCCCTATTCAGCATGACCAACATGCGCAGGTCCGGAAGGGGGCTTGCCCCAGCTATCCGTTATCCCAATTCCAGCACAACCTTTCCGAAACTTTCGTTAGACTCCAAATATTCGTGGGCCGATCGAACGTCGCCAACGTCGAAAACACGATCAATGTTCGGACAGACGCGCCCGTTCACCAAAAGCGGAACAACCTCCGTCGCAAATGCACGGACCGCGTCAGCCTTTTCTTCGATGGCTCGCGCACGCAGTGTCGTCCCGATCAGCTTCAAACGTTTCGACAGCGTCATTCCGAGATCAATTCTCGCCTCACGTCCCGAGGTTAGACCGACCAGCATCAGCAGGCCCTTTAAGCCTAGGCATTTCAGGTTCTGTTCAAAGTACGCGCCGCCGACGAGATCGAGAATGACATCGACACCGCGGCCATCGGTTTTCGCCAGCACGGCATCGGCGAAATCAGTA
>JBBKXD010000265.1:0-7412 GCA_037969295.1 Pyrinomonadaceae bacterium
CTCGGTCGCTCTCGGCCCGGACGGGAATTATTACGTCGGACAGCTTTGCGGGTTCCCGTTTCCCGTTAACGATTCGAATGTTTATCGAGTTCCCGCGAGTGGCGGAACGGCCGACGTTCACGCCGCCGGCTTTACGGCGATCATAGACGTCGCGTTCGGTCCGGACGGTTCGATGTACGTTCTGGAGATCGCAAAGAACGGGTTGCTCGGTGCCTTTATCTTCAATGACTGGACTGGCGCTCTTATCCGCGTCGCCCCCGACGGCACGCGGACGGAGATCGTGCCTGGGTCACTCTTTGCCCCGGGCGGAGTGGCTGTTGGTTCGGACGGGATTCTCTACGTAACTAATAACAGCATCTTCAGCGGCTCGGGCCAGGTGCTCCGGATAGAGCTCTAGTGTCCTGTTTCTAAAGTTCGCGTAACAAACCAGTCGGTATATTTTGCGCGCGCTAGTCTTCGGTCCCAGCGGGACCAAATGTTTATAGACCCTGACGCCTCGGACGAACTTCCTCGCTCCGTAGGAGCGAAACACTTGGTAGCCGAAAAGCACATTTCGCTTCTCCAGAGCGAGGAAGTTCTTTTCAGCAACGTGTCTATAAACGTTTCGCCGCTCTGCGGAGAGGGAAGCTTTGTGTTTAGAACTTTAGAGGCAGGACACTAGGAATGCCTTCTTCCTAAAATGGAACACACCTCTGGATCAAACAGGATTGACGGGATCGTGGGATCACCTAACCCCCTTCCTGTTAATCTTGTAAATCCTATCCACTCTTTTTCCGGTTGATTTACGAACTGGGGAAACATTATGAGCAGTCACTTAAGGACGATAGCCGTCGCCGCAGCCTTCATTCTTTGCGTAATAGTTCCCGCTCGCGCCGACGAGGTGGATGATTACGTCGAGCGGCAGTTGCGAGAGCTTCACATCCCCGGACTCTCGCTCGCCGTTGTCCGCAACGGCACGATCATCAAAGCGCGGGGCTACGGCCTCGCCAATGTCGAAGGCAATGTTCCCTCCACGAAAGATACCGTTTATGAAATCGGATCGATGACCAAGCAATTTACTGCGACCGCGGTGATGATGCTGGTTGAAGAGGGCAAGGTCAGTCTTGATGACAAGATCACAAAGTATTTTCCGGAGGCGCTGGAAACATGGAGCCGTATTACCATACGGCATCTCCTTACGCATACGTCGGGCATCCAAAACCATGTCGCTGTGCCTGACTTTCCCAACTTATTTCAAACCAACCTCACGCGAGACCAACTTATCAAACTGTTCTTCAAACTGCCGCTGGAGTTTCAATCGGGCGAGACCTGGGCGTATGACAATACAGGGTATTACCTTCTCGGGATCATAGTTGAAAAGGCGAGCGGCAAATCCTTCTGGCGGTTTCTGGACGAACGCATTTTCCGTCCCCTAGGCATGACCTCCACTCGCAACACAGACGTGCAACCGATTGACACAAACCGCGCGTCAGGCTACGAGTGGGTAAACAATAAATTTGAGCGCCGTCCCGTCTTAGCTCCTTTCATAGCATTCTCCGCGGGCGCGATTCTTTCTAACGTGGAGGACATGGCGAAGTGGGACGCCGCGCTTTACACCGAGAGGCTTCTTACGAGATCGAGCCTCGAACAGATGTGGACTCCCGCCAAAACCAATCAGGGCGCGCCAGCATCATTTGACTACGGCTTCGGCTGGTTCATAGATTCTTATCATGGTCATCGTGTCGTCCAGCACAGCGGCGGCACGCCGGGTTTCTCGTCGGCAATTTACCGCTTCACGGACGACAAGCTAACGGTCATTGTCCTGACTAATCACGCCGACAGGATTCTTGATCAGCTAGTCATCGACATCGCCGGAACCTACGCACAGGCGCTCAAGCGGCCGGAGGGACAAACGGATTATGACCCGCAAACTTCGCTCAAGTTGAAGAGGGTAGTGTCCGGCCTCCTGAATGGCAAACACGACCCTACCTTATTCACTCCGGCAATGCGCACCTTCCTGAGTACAGCCACAGGGAAAGCCTTCTGGAAATGGTTCGCCTCCCACGGCGCGTTAGGATCTTTCACGTACTCTGACCGCGAGGATGCAGGCAACACTCAGATCTTCCGCTATAAACTTTTATTGGGAGAAAATGCTTACTGGATCTCGGTCGCGACGGGAGAGGGCGGTAGGATCGCGCGGGTCAGCTTCTGGTGAGTAGGAAATTTTTCTTCGACGCCGTCAGACACTTCTGGGGCTGCAAACAGCTAGGGAAACCGCAGCGCTTCTCACTAATTCGGGTGACAGGAGCGTGGCAAGATTTGTTGTCTGCTTTGGTGACGCTTCGACATGGTTTCCACCCTCTTTTCGGTAGTAATTTATCTTTGATAACGGTTTGCCAATCAAACCAATCGAGACCCGCTAGCTACGTTTTTGCCCAGCGTCTAATTCGCAATGCGGCGATCATGGATTCGAATCACGCGCTCTCCGGCTTAAATGGCTTCGGTTCAAAATTACATCGTGGGGAGCGTCGAGAGGTGGGAACCTGCGATTGTGATAGACGCGTATGGGCTCCCTTCTCAACTTCTGAGAAATCACAAATATAATGAGGACCCGGGTTTGGTTATTTCCCAGTTTGATATGTTGCCCCGCGGTGATTGCCCTATCACTAGCGGAAGAGGTCACAACTGTGTAAGATATCAAGGTTTTCGAATCGCAGAAACGCACTCTCGAACAGTGATGGGTAAACCTCGTACACTGTTGATACTAAAAACTTTTACGCCGACTTAGCTCAGTGGTAGAGCACTCGCTTCACACGCGATAGGTCACAAGTTCGAATCTTGTAGTCGGCACCAGTATTTTTGGTAGTCTGTCGGGCGTCGCCGGGGCGTCCTTTTCTAATTCCAACCCAGTTTCACACGAAAAGCCCCCCACTTCATTTCGATCCCGAATGGCTCATTAGCTCTGCCAACTCACAGAAGCGTCAGTCGATATAGTTTTTGAGCGACGCCATGCGGTCATCATAGCACCCGCGCGGAAAAGCAATGACATTTGCTCCGATGTCGTCAGGATCAAACCCCCGGACCTCGATCAGCTTTGTATTTGGCTCGTCGACCTTGAAGAAATAATAATCGGCCCGGGCACTCATAAACTTTATTAGATCGTCCGGCAGATAGCCGAAATTTTTAGTTTGTTGGAGCGCCATTTCCATCAACCAAATTGGCGACCTTTCTTGCTCGAATAATTTCTCCGCTCCCTTGAGGAACATCATTTCAGCTCCTTCAATGTCGACCTTGACGAAATTTACGTCGCCTACGTTTCGCTCGCTCAGATAGGAATCAAGTGTGACGACCTTGCATTCGAATGAAATCGCGTCTTCGCGCCCTTGATCCGACAACGACGCGTGGCCGCTGGACAAGCCTTTAAAAAGATTGATCGTCAATCGGTCTTCCTTCTCGCCCAGTGCCAGATTATTGATGGACACATTTGCGGGTTTTCCCATCAATGCATAATTTTCTTCTAGTTCGTGGAAAGTTACGGGAACGGGCTCAAAGGCATGTACTTCGCCACTCGGACCGCAGTACTTGTGAAAGATCGTCGAATACCAGCCGAAGTTCGCTCCGACATCCAGACATACATCGCCCTCGCGTAGGATCACTTTGACGATCTCCGTAATCGCCTTTTCGTATTCTCCAAGAAAATAGACCGTCGCCTGCGTCCCGGCTTTCAGATGCACGGAGAATTTTCGACCGTCTTTAGTTTGCACCGGCATACTGTCAGGCAGCGTCTTGAAAAGTCCGAGAACCGTCAGATATGCTCGATGCCTTCCCCGGGCGACAGGCGTGTTGAAGGTGTACGACCGGACGACCTTGAGAATTAGCCTTTTGAATCTGTTTCCTTTCATTTTTGAAAAAGCCGTCTTCCGGAGGGAATATTTAATCGTGTTGGGCTTGCGTCAGATCTGGGAACTCAAATTGTCGGAGCTCGGTAATCAATGAATATGATTATGTGAAAAATTGAGCGCGACTTCAATCGCCCCGAAATGATGCTCTTCGGGACGATCGAAAGTCGGGTGGCTTCCAGACTGAATCTCTATGGCGTTGCTTTCAGCGTGCTGGCCTCGGTCGCGACCTGACAATAGACTTTGATCACGTCCTTTCCGTTCGTCAGCTTTTCGAACAGCTCGCCAAAATTCTCAAGTCCGCTCACCGGATGTGTCAGCAGTTTCGACAGCCAATCGCCGTACTCAAGGACAGCGGCGCACATGTCCTGTACACCGGATTCGAAATACTCACGGTTTGCATTCACGGTTCCGACCATCACCTTGTTGCCGAGCACGAATTCAAGATTGATCTTGTCCGCCGGGACCTCGACCATGCGGTCACCGCCCGTCACGCTAGACAGAACAAGCACACCGTTCTTCGCGAGCGCCTGCATCGCTTCAAATACGATCGGCGAATAGCCGGTTGCTTCGAAGATAATATCGAACGCTCCGTTTTGTTTCGCGTAATCAACGACCGGTGTCTCCGCCGTGGAAACATACGAGGCGCCCAGTTCTTCGATCAGATCCGAATTCAGGTACGGTTTCGGCGTCAGGCCAAACGTGACAACTTCTATCCCCCGCAGCTTCAACACGAGGGTCGCGAGTAGACCGATCGTTCCCGCACCTAAAACGGCCGCCCGCTTCGGCTTCCAAACTCGCAGACGCCGCTGAATTTCATAGGCCTGCGTGATTCCCTTCTGCACCACAGTCATCGGTTCGAGCAATACTCCGACATCTTTCAGCCCGCCAGGGACCTTGACGATGAACTCGGCGTCATCGACGTAATACTCCGACAGATATCCGTGACGCAGATTTATCCCGCGTTCGAAGTATGTGTCATCGGTCGTCATGTCGCTCGTTCCGATGAGATCGTAGATGCTCGTTCCGGGACGACGCACCGTGGCGACGACATAATCGCCCGGCTTGAGCTCGTGAACGTTCGGACCGACTTGCTCAACGACTCCGAAACCTTCGTGGCCGATGACCAGGAAATCGAATCCCTCGGGTGCCGCACCATATTCGGCGTTATTGATCTCTTTGTCGGTTCCGTCCACGCCGACGCTCAGAACTTTAACGAGAACGCCACGACCCTTTGCAATTTCGTCGATCGAAGGCTTGGGCATTTCCACGAGATGTGCGGAGTTTTTTACTCCGGGTGTAACTGCAATTGCTTTCATAAAATTGTTTTGAGTACCGGCTTCAGCCGGCCGCCTAAAGGCGGGACCCTTAACGGCTCCCCCGCTATTGCCTACATCCTTTCTGCTTTTTGCTTTTCGCTTTCTGCTTTCTGCTTTCTGCTTTTCGCCTTCTGCCTTTCGCTTACTCCTACTCCCCGCTTTGCTGCAGCAGTTTGGCGACAAGCCCCGTCCAACCGGTTTGGTGGCTCGCTCCGACTCCCGATCCGTTGTCCCCGTGAAAATATTCGAAGAACAATAGATGGTCGCGGAAGTGCGGGTCGGTCTGCATCTTTGCGTCCTCGCCGAACACCGGCCTCGTTCCATCGTCGCCACGAAGAAAGATATGAGAAAGACGCCGCGATAATTCCTGCGAAACTTCCCACAGATTCATCATCTGGCCTGAACCGGTCGGGCATTCAACCTTCAGATCATCGCCGTAGTAGTGATGAAACTTCTGAAGCGATTCGATCAAGAGATAATTTACCGGGAACCACACCGGCCCGCGCCAGTTCGAGTTTCCTCCGAAGAGACCGGTCGATGATTCGGCCGGCTCGTAATCGACGCGATGTTCCGTACCGTTTACCTGCAAGACGTATGGATGATCCTTGTGATATAGCGAGAGCGCCCTTATACCGTGCGGCGACAGAAACTCGTTTTCATCGAGCATGTATTTCAAAACGCTCATCAGCCTTTCGCGGTATGCCACAGCGAGGAGCCGCCGCTCGCCCTGCCCCGGTGTCCTTGCACAATTAATATTCGCCGTCAGATCCGGACGATTGTCGATGAACCATTGAAGCCGGCGTTTGAATGCCGGCAGGGCCTCGAGGACCTCATGATCGATAGTGGCAACGGCGAAGAGCGGGATAAGACCGACCATCGATCGCACGCGGATGGGCAGGCTGTATTTCTTCTCATGCAGATGCAGAACGTCGTAGTAGAATCCGTCCTCCTCATCCCAGAGCGATAGTCCGGGTTCGCCGAGGTCGTTCATTGCGTCGGCGATGAACAGAAAATGCTCCCAGAACTTGCTCGCCAGGTCTTCGTAAGCGTCATCTTCGATCGAAAGTTCGAGCGAGATCGCGAGCATGTTCAGACAATACATCGCCATCCAGCTCGTTCCGTCAGACTGCGCGAGCATACCGCCCGTGGGCAGCGGCTTTGAGCGATCGAAGACACCGATGTTGTCCAGACCTAGGAAACCACCTTCGAATACGTTGTTGCCTTCGGCATCTTTTCGATTAACCCACCAGGTAAAATTGAGCAGCAGCTTTTGAAAAACCCGGGCAAGGAATTTTCGATCGCCGCGACCCTTCTTTTTCTTTTCGATCTGATATACACGGAGAGCTGCCCAGGCATGCACCGGCGGATTCACATCGCCAAGAGCCCACTCGTACGCCGGGATCTGGCCGTTCGGATGCATGTACCACTCGCGGAGCATCAGGATGAGCTGATTCTTGGCAAACTCTGAATCGACTAGAGCCAGCGGGATGCAATGGAATGCGAGGTCCCATGCGGCGTACCATGGATATTCCCATTTGTCCGGCATCGAAATAACGTCCGCATTATAGAGGTGCGACCAATCGTGATTGCGCCCTTCTTTACGCGAATCAGGTGGAGCAGGCATCGCGGGGTCGCCTTCGAGCCAGTCCTTGACGACGTAATGATAGAACTGCTTTGACCAGAGCATTCCCGCAAATGCTTGTCGCTGAACGTTTCTCGCGTCGTCCGAAAGATCTTTCGGCACGAGCGCATCGTAGAATTCGTCGGCTTCTTTTTTCCGGAGGTTGAAGACCTCTTCAAAGTCAGCGAACCCGGGATGTATCCTTTTCCTGGCCCTTTGCGTCTTTGCGTCTTTGCGGGAAAACTTTGCCGGTGTGAACCGAAGTCGTATCACCGCTTCTGAACCCGCCGGCACCATCAGCTCGTAGTTAGCTGCGGCCTTCGTCCCCATCTTCGCCGGATTGACGGCTGCCGTATTTCCGTTGATGACATACTCCCCGATGCCATCTTTTACGAACGCCGTCTTATTAGGAGAGCCGAATAGCCGTTGGCTGTTGGTTTCATTTTCTGTAAATAGAAGCTCAGGTTCCCCGTCGCAATAAAGCCATCGCTTCGGGTAGTCGGGACATTCGACTTCGATCGCTCCGGACTCCGCACTCCGCATTCCGCATTCCGCATTTGAAGCGTCCCACGACCATGTATTCCGAAACCAAAC
>JBBKXD010000266.1:0-4961 GCA_037969295.1 Pyrinomonadaceae bacterium
CTCCTATGCACCCGACGGATTTCCATATGAAACGGGACGTGCCCCGTCACAGTCACCGACCCGTCTGATGAATCAAGCTATCGAACTCCAGAAGCGAGGGCAGACAGAGTCCGCTGAAAACGCCCTGCGAACGGGTAAGACTATTTTCCCGTTTGCTGCGTGCGAGTTCGGCACTAACCTCGCCGTCCTTTATTACACCGCTGGGCGAAAGGCCAACGCTCTCTCCGAGCTCGAAAGTGTCCAGCCCCTGGTTTTTCCATGGTCCCGACCCGGATGCGCGCGCTCACGACAACTCCTCGGCGAACTCAAAAGAGAAGTCACACCTTAAATCGACTTTATATTACAAAGTACTTGACAACGGAAATCCGTTTGGAGTATCTTGCTGTGAGATGGCGAAACTTCAAGCAGTGAAAACCGACCAAACGAACGAGCCGGTCCGGCTCAGCGATCGGGCGAGCGAGAACCTGCGCTTTATTCGAGAGACGATGGAGCGCTCGACACATTTTACGGCGGTGCCCGGATACGGCGGGATGCTGATGGGCGTCACCGCGGTTGTCGCAGCGTACATTGCGGCCGGGCAGATTTATCTTCGAGATTGGCTCATCGTCTGGCTGACCGAGGCGTTTCTCGCCTTCGCGATCGGTCTCCTCGCGATGTGGCAGAAATCGAAGATCGCGAAGACGTCATTGTTTTCGGCACCGGCGCGCAAGTTCGCGTTCGGGTTTATGCCGCCGCTCGTCGCCGGTGTGACGATCACGCTCGGTCTATGGCGATACGAACATTACGAAATGATGGCTCCCGTGTGGATGCTGCTGTACGGCGCTTCGGTCGTCACGGGCGGAGCATTCTCGGTGCGTATCGTGCCGGTGATGGGTTGGATATTTATTGCGCTCGGTGCGGTGGCGTTCGCGCTGCCAGCAAGCTTTGGAAACATTTTGATGGGCGCGAGCTTTGGAGTTCTCCACATAGTCTTTGGGCTGATCATCGCCCGGAGATATGGAGGCTAGAGATCAATGACATTCGAGAACAAGAGACTTTTCGGCATTTTGCTTTTGGTAGCGGCCCTATTGCTCATCCCGAATATAGCGATGCTGTTTACGGACGAGGTTAGTTGGAATTGGTCTGACTTCCTCGTCGCCGGCGTCCTGCTATTTGGAACGGGCATTACGTGCGAGTTTGTATTGAGAAAGGTAAGAACGTTTCGATACCGGCTTGCGCTCTGTGCGTTGATCCTACTGACCCTTTTCGTCGCGTGGGCGGAGCTCGCCGTGGGTCTTATCGGGACCCCGCTCGCTGGAAGTTAGAAGGAAAGGAATCGGGTCAAAAAATATGTCCAGTAAGAACGCAGTACTAAAAAGCGAAGGCGGCCCGGGCGGCCGGCAACCGCTACGTGTTGAAAAAGCGGCGGGGCAAGTATCGGAATCCCTCGACAAGCTTATTCACGATCGAACGCGGCTCGGGATGATCAGTGCCCTCGCCGCAAATGAGAAGCTCAGCTTCACCGACCTAAAAAATCTTCTCAACACATCCGACGGCAACATCAGCGTGCACGCACGAAAGCTCGAGGACGCCGGTTACCTGACGTGTGAAAAATCATTCAGCGGACGTACACCGTTGACGGAGTATGCGATCACGGCCGACGGCCGCGCAGCACTAGAGCAATATTTGAATCACATGGAAGCGCTGATTCAGGCGATGAGGAATGTATGACAGCTGCGGAATCAGAAAAACATCTGTCTAATGACGTCGTGCGGGATGCGTTAATCATGAACGAAAGAACCAAAACAGGACTTGAGATATTACAAGCATCGGTACTCATCGGCGTGCTCGGCAATATCCTGCTGCGTCAGACGCCGTGGGGATTAAACGCGTTTCTTTTTGTCGCAGCGTTCGTCGCCGGTTTATTGATGCTGATGCGTCGCCGCCGACCGGAGCTCATGACAAAGAACACGATCGCTCTTGCCGCGGCGATGGTCTTTTTCGCGTCGATGTTTCTGATCCGCGACTCGATCGAGCTTCGCGTGTACGACACGATCGCGATCCTCATCTTGATGGGCGTTATTCTGCTCGTCAATTTCGACGTGAAAGCGAATATTGCGGGCGCGTTTCATTACATCGCAGGTTTCGTCTACTCGGGCCTCACCTCGGTATTCGGTCCGATCGCGCTGCTCGCAGCCGACATCGACTGGAAGGTAATGCCCGGTAATAAGATCAGCCGAACACTGTTCGCGGTTCTGCGGGGGCTTGCTATCGCGTTACCGCTTCTCTTGATCTTTGGCGGGTTGTTCATGGCGGCTGACGCCGTTTTCGAGGGGTGGGTAAATCGCGCGATCAATTTTGATCTTGAGACGGTTATTTCGCACGTGGTTCTGACTTCGATATTCGCCTGGTTAACGGCCGGTTTCTTCCGCGGAGCGATGACGCCGATATTTGCGGAGGCGGCAACTGCCTCGACCACGGCGACCGAAACGATTTCGACCAGAGACGAAAACGAAACTTCGTTCGTCGCAAAGGTCGCGGCCGAACCGGCGGACACTTCTGCAAACCTTCCCGATAACGCGACGATCCTTGAGCATATCAATCGGAGCGATCCGCCGAATTCGCCTGTCGCGGAGCCGAAGACGAAGCGCGATTGGCAGAACTTCGACAACTTGTCGCTTCCGCCGGTCTTCACATTCGGAACGGTTGAAACCGTCATCATTCTCGGTTTAGTCGATCTGCTCTTCCTGAGTTTTGTCATCGTCCAGGTTCCATATCTTTTCGGCGGGATGGACTTCATTCAAACCACTCCCGACTTCAAACTCGCCCACTACGCACGTCGCGGATTCGGTGAACTAGTGGCCGTTAGCGCACTCGTGCTGCCGATCCTTCTAGTAACTCACTGGCTCATCAGACGCGAGACTCGTCTGCCCGAACGCATTTTTAAGATCCTCGCCGGAATTCAGATCGCATTGCTTTTCGTAATTATGGCTTCGGCCGTACAGAGACTGTTGCTGCTGACCGGTGAACTGGGTTACGGACTGACAACCGTTCGCTTCTATCCGATGGTCGTGATGATCTGGCTTGCCGTTGTCTTTGGTTGGTTCGCCCTTACCGTATTTCGAGGCGCACGCAATCACTTCGCGTGGGGCGCGTTGTGGTCCGCGATCGTGATACTCGGAGCGACGAATTTAATGAATCCGGATGCCTTCATCGCGAAGACGAACATCGCGCTTATGAACCAGGGCCGGGAATTTGATACTGCATACAACGCGCATCAGCTTAGTGACGACGCTATACCCGCAGTGCTTGAGGCTTTACCCTACTTCGACGGGGATAATATTTGCAGAATCAAATATAGCCTGCATTCTCGGCTGAATAACGCTCGGAATGAATCCGACTTACGTTCCTGGAACTGGTCGCGATCAACTGCTCGCCGACAGCTAGAGAGCAAGGAGACGGTTCTAGACGAACCATCCCAATGTCACGAGTGGATGATGTCGCCGGAGCACTAGGAATATCGGTGATAAACTTGTTTCATGGCCCGCGATCTCATCCGCGAATATATTTCATACCTGAGTGTCGAGAAGGGGCTCGCTAAGAACTCGTTATCGGCCTACGAAAACGATCTCACAAAATTAAGGGCTTGGACGGAAAAGAACGGCCTTGCGGTTGAATCTTTAACCCGACAGGACTTGCGAGAGTGGCTGATCGATCTCGGACGGACGAAACTAACGGACAATTCGAAACGTCGTCTCGTCAGTGCTCTCCGCGGATTCTACAAGTTCTTGATGATCGACGGGCATATCAAGATCAATCCCGCCGAAAATCTGGATCTTCCTCAGAAAGGGTTGTATTTACCAAAGTTCTTGAATCAGGCTGAGATGGATCTGCTGCTCGCAGCTCCGGATGTGTCGACAGAGAACGGTCTCCGAGACCGAGCGCTTCTCGAATTGATGTATGCATGCGGATTACGCGTCTCCGAGGCGGTGGATGTGAAGATCAATGATCTGGATCTCGACGGCGGCATTCTGACGACGACCGGAAAGGGAAGCAAGACCCGACGCGTACCGGTCGGTTCAAGCGCGATCGAATGGCTAAAAAGCTATATGTCGTCGCGAAGGAAAAAAGAGAACATTGAAATTCAGAACTTATTCGTGACCCTGGAGGGAAATGTCTTAAACCGGCAGGTGATCTATAAACTCGTCAGGGATCATGGCGAAAAAGCCGGTCTCAAGGGTATTTCACCCCACACGCTGCGGCATTCATTCGCCACACACCTCGTTCAAAACCGGGCGGACATCCGCTCTGTGCAGCAAATGCTGGGGCACGCCGACATATCGACGACGCAGATATACACTCACATGACCGATGCCCATTTGCGTCGATCATATGACCAATTTCACCCGCGAGCTAAGTCCGATACCACGGAAAACCTGCCTGAATAGACTTGCATCTTAAACATTCCTTCGTTAGTATTGGAAATTTGCTAATTGGCTCAAAAAGTCCGTTGGCGTGACAATCTGATAGCTGCATGGGTGGTCGAGCGGTCAAAGGCAACGGGCTGTAAACCCGTCGGATTAATTTCCTACGTAGGTTCAAATCCTACCCCATGCACCACGTGCGGGAGTAGCTCAGTTGGTAGAGCGTCAGCCTTCCAAGCTGAATGTCGCGAGTTCGAGTCTCGTCTCCCGCTCCATTTCGTTCTTAAGGAGATTCCGCCCAAGTAGCTCAGGGGTAGAGCGCATCCTTGGTAAGGATGAGGTCTCGGGTTCAAATCCCGATTTGGGCTCCAGAGGTTTTATTTATTTCTTTTTATCGGAGAAGACATAGAAAATGAGCAAGGAAAAATTTGATCGATCCAAGCCGCACGTGAATATCGGGACCATCGGTCACGTAGATCACGGGAAGACGACGCTGACGGCAGCAATCACGAAGGTGATGTCGAAGCACAATCCGAAGATGATCGTGCGTGCGTTCGA
>JBBKXD010000267.1:0-22787 GCA_037969295.1 Pyrinomonadaceae bacterium
GACCTTACAGACATACAAGCACGCGAATCGCACGAAGAGAAACAGACTCCGCTTGCAAAGCTACTTCTCCCCGAGCGCGACAGCCTTTTTGTAAGCGGCATAAACCGCCTTTGAAAGAACGGTCCGCAGCGTGCCTTTTTCCATCTGATAAATTGCTTCGGCACTCGTGCCGCCGGGCGATGTGACCATGTTTCGGAGCTCGGCCGGATGCTTGTGCGACGCCATCGCAAACTTTACCGATCCGAGCATGGTTTCCTGGACAAGCTCTTTCGCGATCTCGCGGGAAAAGCCAAGATGCACGCCAGCGTCCGTCAGAGCTTCCATGACCATGAAAATGTAGGTCGGGCCGGTAGCGCTTAGGCTGGTGGCCATGTCGATCATGTTCTCGGTCTCGACATAAAGCTCTTTGCCGAGAGCTCCGAGAAGGCCACGGACGCGCGATCGCTGATCGTCGTCGACGGCCTCTCCGCACGTCCATGCGGTGATTCCGGCACCGATCTGTGATGGTGTATTTGGCATTGCACGAACGACGCGGTCGGTTCCGAGCTCGCCTGCGATCGTCTCGATCTTCGCTCCGGCGACGATCGAGATCACCAGAGCATCTTTGGCCAAGATGTCCTTCAGATCGCTCAGAACGTGTGATATTCGCTGTGGCTTGACCGCCAGAACTACCGCCGAACTCTTTCCGTCGCGGATGAACCCGGCCGCCTCGGCGTTCGACTCGACCATCGCGATACCGAATTTCTCCGACAACTCACGCCGCCGAGCCTCTCGCGGATGGCTGCCGATTACATGCTCAGCCGTGACGAGACCCTGGCCCATCAAACCCGCGATCATCGATTCGGCCATCACGCCGCAACCGATAAACGCGAACCGTGTATTTTCTAACTCGTCGGCCATAACTGCTTTGGTAAAACTCCGAGCGTTCGTGCAAAATACCTGTTAACGTCACCGATTTAATCATTTATGACTATCGACGAACAACTCGCCTACCTGAAAAACGGAGCTGTCGACCTGATCCGCGAGGAAGACCTGAAAAAAAAGCTCGAGCGGTCCGCAAAGACCGGCAAGCCTTTGCGTGTAAAGCTCGGGCTCGATCCGACGGCGCCGGATATTCATATCGGTCACACAGTTGTGATCAGAAAGCTGCGGGCGTTCCAGGACCTGGGCCACACGGTCATATTTTTGATCGGCGATTTTACAGGGATGATCGGTGACCCGTCCGGGAAGAACGTCACGCGGCCGCCCTTGTCTCGAGATGAGATCGACGCCAACGCCGAAACTTACAAGGCGCAGATGTTTCGTTTGCTCGATCCGGACAAGACCGAGGTCCGCTTCAACGGCGAGTGGATGGACAAATTTACGGCGGCGGATTTTGTAAAGTTGACCGCAAAAACGACGGTCAAACAGATCCTCGAACGCGACGATTTTACAAAACGGATGACCGAGGAGAAGCCGATCTCTCTGCACGAACTGCTTTATCCGCTGGTCCAGGGTTACGATTCCGTCGCACTCGAATCCGATGTCGAACTCGGCGGCACCGATCAGAAATTCAACCTTTTGATGGGCCGGAACCTGCAGCGCGAATTCGACCAGGAGCCGCAGGTCATTATCACGACGCCTTTGCTCGAAGGGCTCGACGGCGTGAACAAGATGTCGAAGTCCTTGAACAACTACATCGGTATCGAAGAAACGCCCGATCAGATGTTTGGAAAGATCATGTCGATCTCCGACGATCTGATGTGGCGCTATTACGAACTGCTTACGGATACGAAGGTTGACGACATCAACGTGCTGAAATTCAAGTGTGAATCGGGAGGTGAGAATCCGCGCGATCTGAAAGTCGCTCTTGCGAAATCTGTCATCGCGGATTTTCACTCCAACGCGTCGGCGGAGAAGGCCGAAGAAGAATTCAACCGTCGATTTGTGAAGAAGGAAATTCCGGATGAGATCGAAGAGAGAAAAGTAGCGTCGGGGCCGCATAATCTCGCCCAGTTATTGTCGGATGTCGGAATGGCCGGATCGAAAGGCGAAGCCCGCAGACTGATCCAGCAAGGCGGCGTCAAGATCAACGGTGAGAAAGCGACGGCACCCAATGCCGCGATTCAAATTGATGCCAACGGTGCGTTGATCCAGGTAGGGAAGTTGAAGTTCTTGAAAGTAATGGGCAATTAACAGCTCCGTAAAATTTCAGATTTCAAATTTCAAATTTTAGATTTCAGATTTCAGATTTCAAATCTCACATTTCAAATTTCAAATTTCAAATTCCCAATTTCAGATTCCCAATCCCACATTTCAAATTTCAAATTTCACATTTCAAATTTCAAATTTCAAATTTCAAATCCCAAATCCCAAATCCCTCTCACTCTTCCTCGATGGTTATCTCCTGATACTGCGTTCGGCGAAAACGCGAGATCGGTATCAGAGCATCGGTCGGGCTCGTTGCACCGGCCGGATGTGAAAATTCGTCCGCGTGATTTTTCAAATACTCGAAAAATCTTTCGAATTCGCGCTGCATCGAATCCATCTTTTCGCGCATGTTCAGGATGATCTCGACACCCGCGAGATTGACCCCCAGGTCGCGCGTCAGAGCAAGGACCACTTCCAGACGCTCGAGGTCCGAATCCTCATACAATCGCGTGTTGCCGACCGAACGCGACGGCTTTAGCAAACCTTCGCGTTCGTATAGCCGCAGCGTCTGCGGATGAATATCGTACAGCTCCGCGACTGCGCTGATCGTATAAGTTTTGATCTTTCGTTTCATTTCAAGCTTCGACCGTTCGTTCGGCCTTTTCCTTCCGCAGGAGATAAACTCCAAAAATTACCGCAACGGCTGATGCGATCGCCGGCCAGTAGACATATCGGAAGTCCGCAGCCGGAGCTATAAAGAAGTAGGAAAAAATGTAGAGCAAACTGCTCACCGAAAGAACGAAAACAAAGTCCCAGTCACCGGCGAGTTGCGATCTTACCGACCGGTACAAAAGGTAAAAGCACAACAGTATCCAAACGATCGCTCGAAAAAAAAACGTCTGCATCACCGGTCTTTGAAAGATACCAAAATATGCCGTCAGCAATCGGCTCGCCCCGTTCGTAGTGGTCGCAAACTCCGGAGGATTACGCGACAGCGTCGGATCCCAGTATTGGAGACTGACCGACCGCCCCAATCCAACGAGTTGTGCAAATACTTCGAGTCGATGCGTTAGGTAGGCGCCTGGATTTTGGGACACTTGTCTCTGCCACGTCGCACGAAGATAGCCTATTTTCGCCTGCGTTTCGACGACCTCAAGAACCGGCAATCTTCCGTCGCGCGACTCACCGGCATAGACCAGGGTGCCAACGGTCGTCGGCGTGTAGTTAGCTCGCACACCGTCCATCGAGAAGTTTCGGTTCTCAACGATGTATTCGGGAAAGCGAGGCTCACCATTCCGAATTGAGATGGCAGCGAGATCGTATAGCTGAACCATCTGAAACGGATATGAGGTTCGTCCCTCCGTGATCATAGCCTGAAAAGCGAAAACTGAAACCAGCAGAACAACAAAGTATGATGCGCCAACCATAACCGGCGCCAGCCGACTCTTTTGGAGTTCAAACACAGAGGCCGCGACGAAGCCGGTCCAGATCGCGAGCGGCAGCACGGCCGGAAGCGAATTGAGACGTGCGGCAAATCCATAAAACAAAAAAACGGGCGAGAGCAAGAGCGCGATCTTGCTTTTCTTTTTCTTTGCAAAAAGAACGAGCGCTGCCGACATGAGCAAGGTGGTTGCCATCTCGACATCTTTCCAGATCACCGGCAGCTGCGACAGTATCTGCGGCATGAAGGGAAAAACGACTAACGCCAGTCCTAACAAAAGCGATTCCCGATAAGCGGCTTCCCATAGGCAAAGGATCGCGGCCCAGAAAACTCCGGCCTGCAAAACTAGCATTAGACCCGGCCCGGCGACGACCTCATCTAGAAAACCCCATAGATATGACATTATTGCGGAATTTTGATCGTAGATGATCCCGCTCCGCCCTTCGCCGAGACTCGCGATTGAATCAGGCGACATCAAGCCGGGATAAAAGGCCCAAAGCGTTAACCCGAGTCCTAAAAAGCAGATCAGATATCCGACAAATCGCATTGTTGAATGTCAGTGTCTAAATTTGCGTCGACAAACGGCGCCGCACCGAGTTAATCCAAACCCATCGCTTTCCGAGGGTTCTCCGGATTCAATTTTTCATACTGCCGCAGCACATCTTTGGTCTCTTCCGATGTGACCTTCGGCAGCACGATCTTCACTTCAATAAACTCGTCGCCCCGCAACTTTGGATTTCTCAAGCTCGGAAAACCGCGTTCGCGGAGACGGAACTTCTGTCCCGACTCGGTGCCAGCCGGAATTTTCAGTTGAGCTTTTCCTTCGACTGTCGGCACTTCGATCTTCGCGCCGAGCGCCGCTTCCGGGACAGTGATCGGAACCGTGACATAGACGTTGTCGCCGCGGCGCTCAAGGAACTTGTGCCTGCCAACATTCGTCAGAATGTACAAGTCGCCGGGAGCTGCGCCCAGGCGGCCGCCATGTCCTTTCTTCGGGATTCGCACGCGCGAACCCGTATCGACACCCGCCGGGATCCGGATTTTCACTTGTTCCGTCTTTGGCGTCGTGCCTTTTCCGTTACACAGCGAGCACGGAGTTCGACGTCGTCCGGTCCCTTCGCAATCGGGACACGGCTGCGAAAACTGAAGGCGTCCCCCGGTTCGCATGACCTGGCCCGTGCCCTTGCAGGTCGTGCACGTCACGACCGGTCCGCCCGTGTCGCCGGCACCCTGGCAACGCGAGCACTGCTCGCTGCGATTGACGGTAATGTTGGTCGTCATGCCGGTGAACGCCTCTTCAAAACTGAGTGCTAGAGGGATCTCGACGTCGCGGCCTTTTTTCGGAAGGGGCCGCGGTGGTTCCGGTTCTCGCCGCGTTCCGGCTCCGCCGCCCCCGCCACCAAACAGATCCGAGAAAATATCACGGAAACTCGAACTTCCACCCGAGGCCTGTCCGCTTGAAAAGTCGAAGCCGGAAAAATCGAAGCCTGCCGCTCCACCGCCGGCCGAAGCTCCGGCACCGGCCCCGTACGGCGAATCGGGATCGAGATTGTCGTTGTAATATCCAAATCGGTCGAAAACCTTGCGCTTCTTTTCGTCTGACAAAACGTCGTAAGCTTCCTGTACCTCTTTGAACTTTTCTTCCGAGGCCTTGTCGTTTGGATTCACGTCGGGGTGAAACTTGCGCGCCAGCCGGCGGTAAGATTTCTTGATCTCGTCCGCTTTCGCGTCTTTCTTGACGCCGAGTATTTGGTAGTAATCCTTCTTAGCCATTCTTAGTGAGTAAGCAGAAAGCGGTGAGCCGTAAGCAGCCTTTACTCCTCGCGACACACCGCACTTGGGACCCTAGCATTCACAGAGAAGCGGAAGCAGGAACCATTGTCCGCTGCTTACCGCCAACTGCTTACTGCTTACTTCTTCTCTTCGTCTTCAACGTCGACGTATTCGGCATCGATCACGTTGTCGTCGGTCGAGCCAGTTGAGCCGGCATCACCTTCCGCTCCGGCACTTGCTGACGAGGCCTGCTCGCCTGTCGCTTCATCGCCGGCGTCCGCTCCGGCCTGGCTGTACAAGACCTCAGCCAATTTATGCGACGCTGTCTGAAGCCGTTCGAACGCACTGTTCATAGCTTCGACGTCCGATCCGGCCACTGCCGTCTTAGATTCGGAGATCGCGGTTTCGAGCTCGGCGCTGGCGGCCGCGTCGAGCTTGTCCTTATTCTCGCCGAACGTTTTCTCGACACTGTAAACCAATCCGTCGAGACGGTTGCGAGCTTCGATCTCGCCTTTCTTTTTCTCGTCTTCGCCGGCGTGGGACTCTGCGTCCTTCATCATCTTGTCGATCTCTTCCTTCGACAAACCTGACGTCGCGGTGATCGTGATCTTCTGCTCACGGCCCGTGCCGACATCCTTTGCCGAGACGTTTACTATGCCGTTGGCGTCGATGTCGAAAGTCACCTCAACCTGCGGAACACCGCGAGGTGCCGGCGGGATCCCGACAAGATGAAATTTGCCGAGCGTCTTATTGTCACCCGCCATCGGACGTTCGCCCTGCAGCACGTGGACCTCGACGGATGTTTGATTGTCCGAGGCAGTCGAGAATATCTCGCTCTTGCGTGTCGGTATCGTCGTGTTGCGCGAGATCATCTGCGTCATTACGCCGCCGAGAGTCTCGATGCCGAGTGTGAGCGGCGTAACGTCGAGAAGCAGAATGTCAGTCTTCTCGCCGCCAAGCACTCCGGCCTGAACCGCCGCGCCAAGTGCAACTACTTCGTCAGGGTTCACCGACTTGTTCGGCTCTTTGCCGAAGAAACCCTTGACCATTTCCTGAACTTTAGGAATGCGGGTCGAACCGCCTACGAGAACGATCTCTTCGATGTCCTTCGGCTCCAGGTTTGCATCCTTTATCGCCTGTTCGACCGGCGGCATCAATCTTTTTAGTAACGGCTCAACGAGCGCCTCGAACTTTGCACGCGTAAGCTTCATTACAAGGTGCTTCGGTCCCGATGCGTCCGCCGTTATAAACGGCAAGTTGATCTCGGTCTCCATCGTCGAAGAGAGCTCGACCTTCGCCTTTTCGGCCGCTTCCTTAAGACGCTGAAGCGCCATCTTGTCATTGTGCAGATCGATCCCCTGATCTTTTTTGAATTCGTCGATGATCCATCCGACCAAAGCTTCGTCGATATCGTCGCCGCCAAGGTGGGTGTCGCCGTTGGTCGACTTAACTTCGACCACGCCTTCACCGACTTCGAGGATCGAGATGTCGAACGTACCTCCGCCGAAATCAAATACGGCGATCGTTTCGTCCTTTTTCTTATCCAGACCGTATGCCAGTGCTGCGGCGGTCGGCTCATTTACGATACGCAGCACTTCAAGCCCGGCGATCTTGCCCGCGTCCTTTGTTGCCTGCCGCTGAGCATCGTTGAAGTACGCCGGGACGGTGATAACCGCCTTGTCGACTTTTGAACCAAGATAGTCCTCCGCCGACTGCTTCAGCTTTTGAAGAACCATAGCGGATATTTCGGGCGGACTATACTGCTTTCCCTCGGCGTCGATCCGCACGTCTCCATTCGTCGCTTTTTCGACCTTGAACGGAACCTGCTTGATCTCTGCCTTAACTTCGTCGAACTTCCGGCCCATAAATCGCTTTATGGAATACAGCGTGTTCTCAGGATTGGTTACGGCCTGTCGTTTTGCGACCTGGCCAACCAGGCGATTTCCGTCCTTGGCGAAAGCGACAACCGACGGAGTCGTCCGGCCGCCTTCGCTGTTGGTAATGACGACCGGCTCACCGCCTTCCATAACGGCAACGACTGAATTAGTCGTTCCCAAGTCGATTCCAATTATTTTGCTCATCTTTCTCTCCAGTTATGTAATATACCCAGCTCTTCCGTATAAAAACTATGACTTGAGCCTTGCGGGAGTATAATATTTGAGTGTGGTATTGTCAATTCTTCCAAGTCGTTTGAAGCTAGTCCGATTGCGAGTCAAATGTTTCTTGACGTTTGGACCACATTCCATAAAATAGGGAAAGGTCAAGAATCACGAGTTTCAATTATAAGCAAGGCATCGTGTCAGCCCGAAGCGTAAGAGAACCGTTCGTTCGACCACCCGCAATCACTTATTTACCTGCCGAAGGGTAAACTCGGTCGTGCAGGCTATGAACATGATGGATATACCGTCCAAATCCGTACGAGACCTCGCCCGGCTACTCCTGTCCCTGGAATCAGCGAGTCCGTCAGCCGCCGGTGAGCATGAAGCGGAGAGGGTGTGCGAGAAGCTGCGAATGTCGCTGACACGATTTGCCGGCTCGGACGGCTTTTTTGCGCTTATGCGGCGTTCGTTGGCGCTTGCCCGGAAAGAGGTGCCTGCTCTTCAAAGTTTGAGCCTCAAACCGGATGGGTGCTTTGCGGGGTTTAAAGCTGCTCTGGACGGGGACGCACACGAGGCGGGCGCCGCGCTCACCGCCCACTTCCTCTGGCTGCTCGGCACTTTTGTCGGCGAGCCGATAGCGTTGCGGTTGGTGAGCGAGGCATGGCCCGATTTGCCGATCGATCGATAAGATTTTTGGAGACGAGAACGTTATGAACACTGAAGAAAAAGGGGAAGGACAGGAACGAGTCACGATCCGGCAAATGCCGACCGGCGTGCCCGGGCTTGACAAAATACTGGGCGGCGGTCTGCCTGAGTACTCGTTTAACATCCTCGCTGGAGCTCCGGGCTCTGGAAAGACGACGCTCGCTCACCAGATCATTTTTGCCAACGCCACCCCGGAGCGGCCGGCGCTTTATTTCACGGTGCTGGGCGAACCGGCGATCAAGATGCTGCGGTATCAGCAGCAGTTCGACTTCTTTGAACTTGCGAAGCTCGACGGCGCGATACGTTTTATCAATCTCAGCCAGCTCGTTCTGGACAAAGACCTAGGCGCCGTTCTGGAAGCCATCATCGCGGAGGTCGAAGCGTCGAATGCGGGCATCGTTGTGGTGGATTCGTTCCGCACGGTTGTGCGAAAGGGGCTTTCGAGCGAGAGCGAGGTCGAGCTTCAGGGATTTATACAGCGGCTGGCACTGCACCTGACGAGCTGGCAGGCCTCGACGTTCCTGATCGGCGAATACGTTGAGGGCGAGATGCGCGACAATCCTGTGTTCACGGTCGCCGACGGACTGATTTGGCTTTCGCAAAGCGTGGAGCGCAACTCTATCGTCCGCAAGATGCAGATCGTTAAGCTCCGCGGCCAGGAATCCGTTCCGGGCCTGCATACCTTCAGGATCACCGGCGAGGGACTGCAGTGCTTCCCGCGCACATTTGGATTGACCGAAAAGTCGGCGAACGTCAAGGGCAAGCAGCGTTTATCGACTGGGATTCCGGCTCTCGACGAAATGATGGGCGGCGGCATTCCCGAAGGTGACAGCCTGCTCGTGGCCGGACCGTCCGGCGGCGGCAAAACGATACTCGGCCAGCACTTTATCGCGAGGGGCCTGAGCCAGGGCGAGCCGGGCATCGTGGCGATGTTTGAGGAGCTGCCCGCTGAGTACGTCGCGCGGGCGAAGAAATTCGGAATAGATTTCGACACGCCTCAAAGTGACGGGAAGCTTAAGATCATCTACTTAAGGCCGCTCGACCTCTCCGTCGATGAGACGGTGCATGAAGTGGTCAACGCGGTCAAGGAGATCGGCTGCAAGCGTCTGGTGATCGACTCGCTGGTCGGGTTTGAGCTGGCATTGGCTCCCGGCTTCCGCACCGATTTCCGCGAATCGCTTTACCGGATGATCGGCGCGCTGACCCGAATGGGCGTAACCATTGTCAGCACCGTTGAGGTCGAGGAGAACTTCACATCGATGAGCCTCAGCAACTTCGCCGTCTCATTTCTAGCCGACGATCTGCTCCGTCTGCGATATATCTCGATCAACGGCCAACTCCGCAAGATGATGATGGTCGTCAAGATGCGCCGCAGTGGGCACAGCATCGACATGCACGAGTACCAGATCACTACCGACGGCATCGTGATAGGCGAGCCGCTTCGGGGCTTTAGGGGCCTGCTTACCAGCATTCCGGGGCCGTGGTCGCTCGAGTCGGGCGAGATCCCAGAACTGCGCGCAGACCGTGAGCCCAAGTCCACCCTCGAGGCCCCTCGGAGGCGCCGGAGGAAAAAACCATGAACGATCCTCCACGAGAGGCGGCGGCAGAGGGCGGGGGGAGCCGCGATGTCAATCGTCGACTGCGCGACATGAACGAAGCACTGCTGGTTTCATCGGTCCGCCAGCACGAGTTGACCGATCAGGCGAAGAGAGCGGAAAAGGCGGCTCACGCCGGTGAAGTCCGCGCGCAGAAAGCCGAGGCCGCGGCCCACCTGCTGACCGAGAAGTCACTGCAGGCCGAATCGCTGATCCAGTGTCAGAAAGACTCGTTGGAAATGGTGGTCAAGGGTGAGCCGATCGAGGCGGTGCTTGATTTCATGGCGCGCTCGATGGAGAGCCAGGGGCAGGGCCGGTTCCTTATGGCCATTCATCTCATGGAGGCTGACGGCTTCCATTTCGGATTCGTCGCGGCGCCCAGCCTGCCGGCAGTTTACGCGCAGGCGACCAGAGGAATGGATGCGCGGCTCGAGTTGGGCACGTGCAGTTCGGCCGTGATGTCGCACATGCCGACGGTCGTGCCCGATTTCACCGACGCCCTGGTCCAGACGCGTTGGCCGGCGTTCAGCGCCTCCGTCCTTGAGATGGGACTTTCCGGCTGTTTCACCACGCCCATCGTGTCGTCGAACCAGAGAGTTCTTGGCACCTTTGCCATTTACTACCGCGAGCCGCGCGACCTCAACCCGCGCGATCGGCTGTTGGCGGACCTCTTGACGAGCACCGTGGCCCTCGCGATCGAGCGCAGGACGGCCGAGCGGAATTTGCTGCAGAGCGAGGAGCGTTATCGATCCCTTGTTTCGATCATCACGGATGTGCCATGGACTACCGACCCTCGCGGAGCCTTTGTAACGCCGCAGCCGGAATGGATGGATTACACTGGCCAGACATTTGAGGAATCGCGGGAATTCGGCTGGGCGGACGCGCTCCATCCTGACGACAGAAAACATATCGTGGATACCTGGGAACACGCCCGAGACGCGACTGCTTTTTACAACTCCCGCGGCCGGCTCTGGAATGCCGCGACGAATCAGTATCGATACGTCGAAGCAGGTGCCACTCCGCTGCTTAATCCAGACGGTCGCGTCCGCGAGTGGATCGGCACCTGCACGGACGTTCACGAACAACGTCAGGCGGCAGAGGAATATCAGGCCTTACTCGGTCGAATCGTTCCCATGGCGGCGACGCTTGGACGAGCACGCGATCTCATTTCGATCTATCGGGCCGTTCTCGAATTCATCCGGACATCGATGCCGTGTTCCGGTTTTTTCGTTTCCGTCTTCGACGCGGGCACGAGCACGCGGCATGCGGCTTATGTTTGGGGCGAAGGTGAAGAGGTCGACATTTCGCAGTTGCCACCGATGCCGTTAATCCGGAAAGGCGGAGGTGCGAACTCGCGTGCGGTCTTCGAAAAACGCACGATCATCGTAAACAACTATTGGGACGATATGAAAAATCGTCCGCACGTCGTCATTCATGAAAACGGCATCGATCCAATGTCGTCGCTTATCGTGCCGATGATGATAAAGGACAATGTCCTTGGAACACTTGAAGTCCAGGCGCACGAGAACGGCGCGCTCAATCAAGAGCACGCGGTCGCACTGGAAATGGCGGCTAACCTCGCGGCCGTCGCGATAGAGAATGTACGACTGATCGAAACGGAAGCGACGGCCCGCGAGGCGGCAGAAACCGCGAATCGCGCAAAAGATGACTTTTTGTCAGTGCTCTCGCACGAGTTGCGGACGCCGCTGAACGCGATTCTCGGCTGGGTCAGGATGTTGAAGGCCGGTGTCCTTGATGAGGAAAATTCCGAGCGAGCACTCGAGGTTATCGAACGAAACACCAGGCTTCAGAGCAGCCTGATCGAAGATCTTTTGGACGTTTCGCGAATAATCTCGGGCAAGATGCGAATCGAGACAGAGGTCGTCGATCTTGTGTCTGTTGTCGAAAAGGTATCGGAAACGATTCAGCCGCTGGCTGACGCGAAGGGAGTGAGCTACCGTTTTTCATGCGAGGACGAAACCGTTTTTCTGACGGCCGACGCGGTGCGTCTGCAGCAAGTCGTATCGAATCTTCTGCAGAACGCGATCAAATTTACACCGGCCGGCGGCAGCATCGAGATCTCACTCGAGCGAAGCGAGACAAATGCGGTGCTGCGGGTCAAGGATACCGGTGTCGGTATCGAGCGAGATCTGTTGCCGCATATCTTCGACCGCTTCCGCCAGGCGGATGCGTCTGCCCGTCGAAACTTTACAGGCCTTGGACTCGGGTTGACTATCGTTTTGAACATTGTCGAGCTGCACGGCGGAGCGATCCATGTCGACAGTGACGGGACGGACCGGGGCGCGACATTTACTTTGACGCTTCCGGTGGCTTCGGATTTCTACAGGAACTTGAATCTGGCGGACAAGAAGCGAAATTCCCCGGACGGTGCGCTTGCCGGTAAGCGGATCTTGCTTGTCGATGACGACAAAGAGAATGTGATGCCGCTTAAAATCTTTCTCGAAAACGAGATGGCCGAAGTTACTCCCGCGTCAAGTGCGCTTGAAGCTCTTAAACATCTGGCCGAGCGCGAATTTCATCTGATGATCACGGACATCGGCATGCCCGAGATCGACGGTTATGAACTCGTCGCGCGTCTTCGTTCCGACGTGAACGCAAGGAACGCGACGGTCAAAGCGATAGCGTTGACAGCCTATGCGTCTGTTGATGATCGTGAACGCGTTCTCGGTTCTGGCTTCCAGGCACATCTCGCAAAACCGGTGAACTTTGACGAGCTTCTGGCAACGATCAAGAAAATTTCGCAAAACGGCAAATAGCACTTCGGAAAAGCGGCGCTTTTTTCAATTTGGTGAAGCGAACTCTCACGAGGGCAGACTTCGCGAGGGGGGCTCGTCGGCTTCGCGCATGAGGCGAGCGATGTGAAAAACGTAATGGAATCCGGATGCGAAGGCGAGGAGAACTACGACGAAGTAGGTCGTCGGAAGATAAAATCCGTAGCCGGTGACGGCGGCGAGCAGGATCATCCCGACGGCGATGACCTGGACGAGCGTGCTCAATTTTCCAAGCCACGACGGTTTAAATCCGCGAAAGCCGGTCATGATATTTATCGCTCCGGCAACGGCGATGATCAGAACGTCGCGACCGATGACCGCCGCCGTTACCCAGAAGGGAACCGGCAGGTGACGCACCGGCGGAAGGATATTAGGCATTGTAAGGATGACGAAAGCGGTTGTCATGAGAAGCTTGTCGGCGATCGGATCGATGATCGTGCCAAGCTCCGATTCCTGATTGAAGCGCCGGGCGAGAAATCCGTCGATGCCGTCCGAGATGCCGGCAGTAACGAATATGACAAGTGCCCATGTGCTGTAGCCGTAGTAAAGCAGGCTCGCAAAAACCGGAATCAGCGCCATTCGCATGAAGGTCAGCAGGTTGGGAATCGTGAGAATGCTATTCATTTGCGATTTGCGATGGGCGGCGATTTTCGATTTTCGAATTGCGATTTGCGATCTCGTGAATAAACTCGCATCTTCCGCGGCTTAGCGGACACTTAGAGGTTCCTTGAGCGGCGGTAATTGCGAGATCGCAAATCGCAATTCGAAAATCGAAAATCATTTCGACCTCAGCTCAAGCAAACTGATCTCCGGCGGGCACTGATATCTAATGGGAAGAACAACCGTGCCGATGCCGCGGGTGATATAGATCTGTGAATCTTTTCGCTCGTGCAGGCCGCTCGAGAGCTTTCGGCGAGGCAGCAGTCTTTTCTCCGGATCGCGCACCTTGACCTGTCCGCCGTGGGTGTGCCCGCTCAACGTAAGATCGACACCGAATCGCGTGGCCTTTCGAAAGATGAGCGGATTGTGTGCAAGCAGAAGTTTCATCTCATCCGGGAAAGAGCCTCTGAGGGCGGCCGCGAGGTCTGTTTTGCCGACCATGTGGTCGTCAACCCCGCACAACCAAAATGACGCATCTCGGGCCTCACAGCGGAAACCTCCGTTAACGAGCATGTTGATGCCGGTGTCGCTGAATCTTTTCACGACAAGATCTGGATCGGTCCAGTGATCGTGATTGCCGAGACATGCGAAGGTTCCGAATTCGGACTTTAGTTTTCCTAAGACTTTTGCTACCGGAGCGATGTATTTTTTCTCATGCGACACATAGTCACCCGTCAGGATGAACATGTCCGGTTTTAACCGGTTCGCGATCTTGATCGTTCGTTCGATGTGTTCGAGATTCGTGAAAGGGCTGTGATGAATATCGGAGAGGTGGATGATCTTAAATCCGTCGAGCTTTTTCGGCAAGCGGTCAAGCTTGATCTCGACCCGCTCAAGCGAGAGGCTGCTCGCCTCGTCCATCGCGTTCTTTGCGATCTTCGAGACGTTTCCGGCGAACTGCCGAAACGGCTTTTCAGCCGTTACAAGCGAATTAATACGCTCGGAAATGCGTGGTCGTCTTGGTCCGGCAGTTTTCATTTATCTTTCGAATAATTCAGAAAGTTTTGCTACAAATCCCTCCGTGTAGAGACAGAATACCGCCCTCGACAACTAAATACCAGCAAGACAGGAGGCTCCCACATGACGAATTCCCTGCGTAGCGTCGTATTTTACACGACCGTCGTTCTTCTCACTTCGTTGCTCGCGGCCGCACAGGATCTGGACGACGTCACCGTTTCCGGAAAAATTACCGATTCCAACAACCTTCCTATAGTGGGCGCTGCCGTAACGGCGACCCACATGCAGTCAAATGCAGAACGGACCGTGACCTCGAACGCGGACGGCTACCGCTTTATTGAGCTCAGGCCGGGGATGTACAAAATAAGGGCCAATGCAGCCGGCTTCGGTATGAGGGAAACCGTGGGAATGGAGATGCTCTCCGGCCAGAACTTACGGCTCGATTTCAGGCTCTCACCCGCGGAGGTTACCGCCGCGACCTCGGTTCCACTCACCGACGACGATATTCCCGACGTGGACACAACGCGGATCATCGTCGGCGGAACGCTTTCTCAACGCGAGATCGAAGAACTGCCAAACAATACGCGGAATCCGCTGGATCTCGTCCTGACGCTCGGCGGGACATCGGAAGAACAGCTTTCGACCAGCGGATTGGCTGAGGACCGATTTCAATCGCCGCCGACCGCGCCCTTGGAACAGGGAAACTTCTCCTTGTCGGGCGGCGTCGCCTATTCGAATAATCTGACGATAGACGGTCTCGATAATAACGACGACCGGTCCTCCCGCGACAGGTTTCGGCCATCCCTTGAAGCCATCGAAGAGGTCCAGGTGATATCGAATCAGTTCTCGTCGGAGTACGGGCGAGCGTCCGGCGGCCGGATCAATCTCCGAACGCGAGCCGGTTCGAATCATTTTCGCGGTCGCGTATTTATGTTTTTTCGCGACGATAATCTGAACGCTAATAGCTGGTATAACAACAGCCGCACGCCCGCCGTCGGCCGACCGCCTCTGACCGAATACAACCCGGGTTTTACGTTGGGCGGACCGGTTCGGCTGCCGTTTTATAACGGAAGGAACAGGACCTTTTTCTCGGTGGCCTATGAACACAACAATCTTCTCGATACGACATTCATAGACACTTGGGTGCCGGTCGGCGTGAATCCGCACTTCAGCCTGCCGGCGCCGACGACTGCGACATGTCCGCCGACTGTACCGTCGTGCAATGACTCGAGCAGTTCTCCGGCGGCGCCCATCCTTCCCTATCAAGCAACTCTGAGCACGCCGAACATCAATCATTCTTTTACAGCCCGGGTCGACCACCATTTTTCAAAAGCGAACAATTTCACGTTTGGCCTTCAATTCGGCCGCCGGCACAATCAGCGAACTACCTCTGCATCGACGACAAGGCTGGACGACGCGCTTCAGGTTCGGAACACGGCGTCTGAGGCTTACAACTTTACGGACAATCATGTTTTTGGCGCGAAAAGCGTAAATCAAATTCGCGGACAATATTCGATCTACCAGCCGAGTTTTCAGACGAGCGATCCCTTTGGCCCCGTCGTGTTGATCGGATATACAAACCCGACCGGTGGTGCTCAGACATTGGTGGCGGGAAATTCGACGGCGGCGATTACCGGTGACGCGACAGGCTTTCCGCAGAATCGGAGAGAGACGCGCGTGCAGGTTCAGGACTCGTTCAGTTACGTCGCGGGCAGCCATACTCTGAAGTCGGGATTCGATGTTATGAACGTTCGCTCGAAAGCGATCGGTCTGGGCGACGCAACGGGCACCTTCAACTTTAGCGGGGTATTGAATTTCCAGAATAACGTTCTTTCACGCTATCGACAGAATTTCGGCACGGCCTCGGATGTGACCAACAACTATCTGGGGCTATTCCTCAACGACGCGATTCGCTTTCGAAGAAACCTTACGATCAGCCTCGGGCTGCGCTACGAACGGGAAACCGCAGTCGAAGATAACAATAACTGGGGCCCGCGATTCGGACTCGCGTGGGATCCGTTTAAGAAAGGGAAAGGCGTTATTCGTTTTGGCGCCGGCATCTTTTACAACCGAGTGCTTCTGCGCACCGTCGCCGATTCGATCCAGAACACGCGTGGGAATCAAGTCTCATTCGACACAAATCTAATTCCGTCACTCGTCGCAACGGACAATCGGAGACGCGACGTTCTTGCGGCGATCGCGGCAAACTTTCCGGGGGCGTTCAGGTCCGTAGATGCCATCAAGAACCTTCTTGCGGCCGTCTGCCCAAATGTCACGCCAGCACCGCCGGCTCCATGCACGACCAATCTTGGCTTTCTGTCCAGTGTGACAAGCAGCGGCAACCCGCTCAGAACGGTCGATCGAGATTTGAGAATTCCTGAAAGCTATCAATTCAACGTAGGTTTTGAACGCGAAGTTCGAAGGGGCTGGGTCTTCGAGGCTAACTACACGTGGAACAAGACGGCACACCTTTGGCGCGACCGAAACGGCAATGCTCCTCGGTTGCCATCCGGTTACGCCGACTGGACGGCGTGGCTTGTCGATCATCCACTCGTGTTGTCGCCGACCCGCATGTATACATTTTTTCGCGGCTCCGCGAGCGACACGAATGGCCTGCATGCAAACTCTCAAACCAGTACGACGATCTGCGGTGTAACGACGGCAAATTGTTTTGTGAATCTCAACACAACGAGCGCCTCGACCGCGACGCCGCTGGTCGCCGTGCCGGGAGCAAACAACAATGCGACCGGCGGGCCGATCGGTATCGCGTTGGCCGCGATCAACCATCTCAGACCCGATCCGGCCCTTAGAGAAACATCGATCATAGGGTGCGGCGGCAAAGCCTTTTATCAAGGCCTGATCCTGGAGCTTCGAAGCAGGCATCGAAAGCTCGGCCTCGGTTTCGGATCATCGTTTCGCCTCAATTACACGCTTTCGAAATCAATGGACGATGGCCTTAACAATACTGCGAACGCGGAGATCAATGGAGATTTTCGACGCGAATGGGCACGGACATTGCAGGACCGCAGACATCGGATCGCGTTCTCGGGCATATTCGAAATGCCCTGGTGGCTGGGACGACTGAGGCTCGCGCCGCTTTACCGCTGGGGCAGTTCGGCGCCGTTCAACCTGGGGGACGGCGGATCGGACAGAAACCTGGACGATCTCAGCACGGACCGCATCAACTACAGCGGAGATCTGCGTCAGTTACGCTGGCGGCCGCCGGGTTCGACTATTCCGACCAACGACTACCTCGCATTCTTTTCACTCGCTCCCATCGGCGCAAGAGGCGGGAATCTTCCGCGTAATGCCGGGCATGGCCCGTCATTTTATACTTTTGACCTGAGCGTGACCCGGCAGTGGAAATTCGGCGAACGGCTAAAACTGCGTCCGGTCATTCAATTTGACAACATCCTGAACGCGGCCGTTTTCAATTATGGTGCCGCATTCATCGACTTCAGCAACCTGACGCTCTCGAATTCGGCGACAAAAGCGAACTTTTTGATCCCGGCGCGGACCTATCGCCAGCGGCAGATACGCCTTGGGACACGACTGGACTTCTAGAATGCTGAAAATACCCTGTAATACCGGCGTCGCCCGCGGACGCCGGCTTTTTTACCGGCGGTCGGTCGGTAAAATTTTACTGACGAACAGAGTCAAATGTGATAGTTTAATACTTGTTGAACACCATTGTTCACGCCGCCTATGAGCTACGCAATTGAGAGCACGGGCGTGCTCACCGAAGTTTCAATCGAGTCGGTCCTTCTCGACGCCGATCTCTTCGTTAAATACAGTTCACCGGATAAGGCTTTCAAGCTGCTTCATGATTCGCTTGAACGAAGTCCGCGGTCGATCGCCCTGCGCGAGAAGCTCCGCGACATTTGTATCAAGCAAAAGAACCTGAATGAGGCGGCTCGCCAGTGTCTCGCGCTCGTTAGCCTTTATATCGGCCGGGAAGAGTTCGATCTGGCATACGATCGCCTGCAGGAAGCGAAGCTGCTCGACCCGCGGGTTTCTGTAGCACCCGGACTTGAAGCGATCCGCCGCGCTCGCCGCCCGGACTTTGCTATCAATCGCGATCGGTCTCCGCAGAAGGTTCGGACGGACTTGACGTTCGCCGGCAACCTCGGCTACGTCAGCATCTTTGACGCCGTTCAGGTGATCGAAAGCGCGAAAATGACCGGTCTGCTCGTCGTTAAATCCGACCTCCATCTCGCGAACGTTTCCTTTAACGAAGGAAAGATCGTCGATGCCGAGTGCAACGGTCACAATGGGCACCACGCGTTCCGCGAGGTAATCGAGATCAACAGCGGAACCTTCGAGTTCTCAACTTCGGAAAACGAGTTTCCGGTTGTCCTTAACGTTGTCAGTAATACAAACTTTCTGCTCGACGTTCTGACCGAGCTCGACAACGAGCGGGCTGAGAAACAGGGACTGCGAAACGTCGGCTCGGAACTTTAAAAGTGAAAAGGTGAAAAAAGGTGAAAAAGTGAAAAAGTGAAAAAGTGAAAAAGTGAACAAATGACAAAGTGGAAAGGATAATGCCGACGATGTATCCACCTTTTCACTTTTTCACCTTTTCCTTTTTTCACCTTTTCCCTTTCACCTTATTCTTGACTTAACATTCTCTTTACCCCAAAATATAGTGCACCTCGAGTTCCCCAGCACTATAGAATGTTTAAGCTTCAACGTTTAGAAATCACCGGTTTCAAGTCGTTCGCGGACTATACTGAGATCGTATTCACCGGTAACGGTATTACGGCGGTCGTCGGCCCCAACGGGTGCGGCAAGTCGAACGTATCCGACGCCATCTCATGGGTACTCGGCGAGCAGCGCGCCAAATCGCTCCGCGGGGGCGAAATGAAGGACGTCGTCTTTCAGGGTTCGCGAAACCGCAAACCCGGCGGGATGGCTGAAGTTGTCCTTCACCTGGTTCGTGACACCGAGGCATTCGATATCGACGAGAACGAGCTCGAAGACATCGACGAAACTCTCAGCGCACTGGACGAAACGGCGGTCGATGTCGATGCGCTCGAAGCTGAAACCTTAGACGCGGAAACACTCGAGGATGTGACGCTGGTGGTAGACGCCGAAGAGATCCGAGATCCGCAGTCCGCGATCCACATTGGAGATGAGTTTGAGGTCGAGAAAGTGCAGGCGGCGCAGGTCGGATCCGTCCAGACGGTAGAGCGCACGATCAAGACGAAACGTCACTGGCGTCCGCGTTCGTTCGCGCTGGACTTTGCTCCCGGCGAGGCTATTGCGGTAACACGTCGGCTGTACTTGTCCGGTGAAAGTGAATATCAGCTTAACGGCAAAACTTGTCGGCTTCGCGATATTCAGGATCTCTTTGCAGGGACCGGCTTGTCGGGCGCTCACTACGCGATCATCGAACAGGGCCGCATCGGTCAGATCCTTTCGGCAAAGCCGTCCGACCGCAGAAATCTGATCGAGGAAGCGGCAGGAATATCCAAGTTCCGAACGCGGCAGCGGGCAGCTGAGACACGGCTTGATTCGGCGCGGACAAATCTCGGACGCATTTCGGACATCGTTTCCGAGATCGAGAAGCATGCCAACTCGCTTCGTCGACAGGCGTCAAAGACACGCCGTTACATCGTACTTCAGGAAGAATTTCGTGTTCTGCTTCGACAGCTTTTCGCGGCCGAAGGAAAATTCCTTTCCTCCGCTATAGAGAATTTTGAAAAACAGCTGGCCGAGGCGGTCGAGGTCGAACACGGATTTGCGGCGAAGGTCGCCGCCCAGGAGGAAGCCTTTCGCGAAGCCACGCAGAACGCTCGTTTTGTAGAGGAGACCTTGGCCGAGATCCGTCGCCGGCATGCCGAGAATGCTCTTGAACGCGACCGCGCCGAACGCGAGCATCGTTACCAGGCAGAACAGATCGTCAATCTGAATAATCGCTCGGAAGCCGTCCGCGGTGAGATCGATGCGGTTGAGCAGGGCTTGAAACTGATCGAATCCGAGCTCGAGCGGCTGCACAAAGAAGACGCGGCGGAAAGTGCCGAGGCCGACGCATCGCGTCTCATTCTGCAGGAAGCGGAAAAGCAATATGCAGTGAAGCTCGACGACGTGCAGAAGATAGAAGAAGAGCTCGAAACGCATCGCACCGAGCTCATGAAGCACACCGCGGCCCTTGAGCGGTTCGACGAGATAGCACGGCAGCTCGAGGCGAACGCAGAGCGGTTGAATGAACGCCTGCAAGGACTCGAGCGAGAGGCCGTTCGAGCCGCCGAGGCATTCGATGCGTTCATAAAAGAATCTTCAGACCTCGAACAGAACCTGAAAAACGAAGGGCACAAACTTCAATCGCTTCAGGCGGAGAAGGTCGAACTGCTTTCGGCGACTAGCGTGGCAAGGGAAAAACTGCGTGCGTCCGAAGAGTCGCTTCGGAATCTGGAAGCCGAGCAGCTGAAAACGAGTAACCGGCGCGACACGCTTCTGGAACTGGATGAAAAACGAGCGGTCTATGCGCCGCAGATCCAGAAACTTTTTGCCGAACAGGAAAACATCGGTGTTCGTCTGTCGGGTGTTCTCGCGGATTTTCTTTCCGCGGACGAGCGGGCCGAAGTCGCTATCGAGAGCCTTTTCGGACAGCGGCTGCAGACGGTTCTGGTCGAAAGCATTGAAGACGCGAAAAAGGTTTCGGCGTGGCTTGAGAACAATGCGATCGGACGTATCGCGATCCTCGCTGTCCCATCGCTTCACGGGCGAAATACGAGATCGACGCCTTCGGGTGATTTGGTCCGCGACGTACTGGGTGTCTCCGGTGACCTTTTGGAAACATTGCGACAAGCCTTTCCCCGCGAATTATCCGCCAGGTTGATCGAGAGAATCGGCGACGCCGAGCTAAACACTGGCGAAATTTGTGTCACTCGCGGCGGCACGGTGATCAGTGGCGACGGACTATTTATCAGCGGACGAGAGGCGGCCGATGACCGGCCAAATGCTTCGCTTCTCGCATTCAAGCGCGAGCTGACCGGACTCGGGACCGCGCTCACCGCGCTCGATGCTGAAATTTCGATCGCGCGTTCGATCGCCGAAGAGGACGGCCGATCACTTGCGTCGATCGAAGAGAAAACCGTCGATCTCCAGTCGCTCATTATTAAAGTCGAGCGTGGCTTGCACGGTCTCGACATTCAGCGTTCGACAACGCGGCAGGAGATCGAGCGCGCCGAGCGGCACAAGAAAGTCGTCGCCGAAGAACAGAAACAAACGCGTGAAGAGCTTGAGCAAAACACCCTCCGCAACACCGAAGCGGCCGAGAACCGCCGGACGGCGGAACAGTATCGAGACAGTGCTCGAAGTGAGGTTGAGCGCGTCAATATGCTTCTCGCGGACGCTCGGGCGAGATCCGACGCTGAGAACTCGGTGGTCAATGAAAAGCGGACACTGGCCGCCACTTCCGGCGAACGTCGCCGTTCAGTGCATTCCGCACTGAAGCGCGTCGAGAATGAACAGAAAGAACTCGAAGCGCGGTCGGCAATGCAAACTGTCGAGTTGAGCGAGATCGATATTAAGATCGCCAGTTTGCGCGAATCAACCGCCGCGATCGCCGATCGGATCGCTGGTGCCGAAGTCGAAAAAAAGACGGAGATCGAGGAGCTGACGGTCGCCATCGCGGAGGTAACGGCCGCACGCGAAGCGGCCGACGCGATGAGCGTCGAACTGGCCGATCTAAACCATCGTTCGGCGGATGCTTTGAACGAGCGTGCGGCGATCGAAGTTCGTCAGGCCGAAGCTGTCACACAGCTTAAGAACGTCAATGAAAAATGCGCCCAGGAATTGAACACTCAACTCGCGTCGCTGATCGAAACCGAAGCGCTTGACGAGGGATTCGAGTTAGATTCTTGCCGCTCTACCGTGGATGAACTTCGCAATCGTCTTGAAGGTTTCGGCGCCATCAACATGCTCGCGGTTGACGAGCTCGCCGAGGCCGAAGAGCGTTTGCTGTTTCTCACCTCGCAGCGACAGGACATCATCGACAGCATTGCGTCGGCCGAAGAAGCTCTTCGCGAGATCAAAGAACGATCACGAGCCCGTTTCCGCGACGCGTTCGAAGCGATCAATGCGAATTTCATCGAGTTTTTCCGCGAGCTGTTTGGCGGGGGAAAGGGTGAGATGACACTTCTCGAAAATGACGACATACTCGAGGCCGGCATCGAAGTCGTCGCCCAACCTCCGGGCAAGCGCCTCCAAAATATTCTTCTCCTCTCGGGCGGTGAAAAGGCGATGACCGCGATCGCACTTGTGATGTCGATCTTCAAATATCGCCCGTCACCGTTCTGTCTGCTCGACGAGGTCGACGCCCCGCTCGACGACGCGAACGTTGGCCGCTTCGTCGCGAAGATCGCCGATATGGCCGAGAAGACACAGTTCATCGTGATCACTCATAACAAACGGACGATGGAAGCCGCTCGCGCTCTATACGGAGTGACGATGCAGGAAGTCGGCGTCTCGAAGGTGGTGTCGGTGAAGTTTGAGTGAGCGAGGGATGTTGATAATTGATAATTGACAGTCGATAATTGAGAAGGCAAAAGGCAGAAAGTAGAAAGTAGAAAGCAGAAAGCAGAAAGCAGAAAGCAGAAAGCAGAAAGCAGAAAGCAGAAAGCAGAAAGCA
>JBBKXD010000268.1:0-6125 GCA_037969295.1 Pyrinomonadaceae bacterium
CGATTTCCCGCGCCATTGATTCAGCTGGTATCGAAAAATTGTTGATTCAGGACGACTGTTGCCGTTCCGGCTGGTGAGCCGTTTGGATCAGGTGTCTGAATCGGTTCGCCCGGAACCTGAGCCGCACTTGGAGCACCGACAAAATAGTAAAATGTTAAAACGCCGCCGAGAATTAAGCCGATCACCAAGCCGATGATTAATGTCAGAAATTTACTCATAATTTTCCCGTGAACAACAAAACATTCCGCAGATCAAAAATTAGATTGTCACAAAAAAAAGAATTTGATTTGTGTTATCTGTATTTTTAGCTCTGCGGAATTGTTCAAAACAAATTTACTAATTGTTAAGGCTCTAGAGTAGTTAAGCAATCATAAGGGATGACATCTCAATAGTGACAAAAGAGTCCTGTACAAATTTCCGCGACGGTTATTGAACCTGTATTCGCATTCCTTCAGGTGCATCAAGAATTTCTCTTGGCGGAGGCCGTTGAACTTCTGCATTCTCCTTTTTGCAAATGACCAAAAGCTCTCGATTCCATTTATGTGCCCGGTCTTGTTGGCGAACTCATTCATGTGATGGTTAACACGAAAATGCTTTTTGAATCCGACATCGACCAGGCCATCGTAACCGCGCCAGCGGTCCGAATGGATGACTACGTCGAGACCGACTTTGCCCCGTATAATTGCTTGCAGCGTACGCTTTTGGCAGTTCGGGACTATCTCCGTATAGACCCCATCCGTTTCGTTTGAAAATGCCGAAGACGATCGTCTTGCCGCCCGCTCCACGACCGCGTTTTCCCCGGATTCTTCGACGACCAAAGTACGACTCTTTGGTAATCAAGTTTTCACTTAACAACCACCTGATTTCCCAACGCTTCAGAGTTCCTGTCACAAGTTGCGGAAACGTTTTTTCGCATTTATGTTTTGAGCCTCTGTCCGTCAAAATTTAGTTTGGCAATTTCACCGCTCCCAACTTTTCCGGATGGTTGATTATTCGCCATCCTTTGCTTGCCCGGTCCAGTAGTTTGAACACCAGATGCAACCCGTTTCGGTCCGTGCGAAATCTTTTGGCGGCGTTGGTCCGTAAGCGAATCGCGGCGAAAACCGATTCTATCGGGTTTGTCGTCCGCAAGTGCATTGCGTGTTCGCCCAGAAACTCGAAGAACGTTAACAATTTCTCCAAAGCGTTTCTCAGACAATCCGCGGCACGATCATATCCCGCTTGTTTCCAATCCCTGATTAGGGCATTAGCTAGCCGTTGCGCATCTTCCTTATTACCTTCAACTCAAAACAATAGGACTGCCCCAAGTTCAGCAAAGTAACTTCGCACCCTTCCGGACGAATCAGAATTGCGTCTTACCAGCGATTTTGGACCTTCCCCGGTTTTCTTCACGTGCTGGATGTGTAACTCCAGTCGATGATCCATGACTCAATGAGTCAGACGATCTATCGCCTTCTGCTATACCAGAAACCGCCCCCGCCGAATAAGAGTACCAATACGACTATAATAATAATTAACGTTGTTGTGTTCATTGTCTTTTTCTCCTTTTCTTTCGTTTAGTTGTCATTCGATAGGCCCCATCTAGTTTCCAGCGAACCCGAGCCGAACATGATGCGGAATCATTCGTGATGATCAACCCATAAATGATGTAAGCTACACGAATCCTATATAACAACGTATCTGTATTGTCACACCGTGCGTTTTCGAACATATCCAACCTTTTATTTTGGTAGGTTTGGTAGTTGCTGTGGACAAAAAAAGCGACGATTACCGAAAGAGCGACGACCTAACCGAAACCGCGTCGCCCGAAACTCGCTCCCAAAGATTTCATTCCGCGATTCAGCGAAGTCAAGACGCGAAACAAACGAATACCACGTGCCGCTCGTGCCGCCCGCAAAACACGAAAAACGCGAAAGATGCGAAACACCCTTAATGCCGGAACAATCAACGAAAGCGCGGTCAACCAATTGGTTTTTTAAATAATTAATTTTCTGCGGCGCGAGCGTAAATTTGACTGCGAACTCGAGAATAAAAATTATCCAGATAGCTGTTCCGAGCAATTCCAGCGCGGGCGAAAGATTCCAGATCAATTCATATACAAGCAGAGCCAGCCACGCGAAGCCTAAAATCAGTAGCGGCGTTTCCAGCCAGCCTTCGAGTTGTTCGACCAGACTTTGCCGTTCTTCGATAACCTTTTCACGGACGATTTCCTTTTCTTCTTTCATGGCAATTCATGGCAAAATTCGTCGATTAGCTTTCCGCCATACGAACGCCTGAACTTATCGCTCCGGCTTCGATGTAGATATGTTTAATGTCGGGATACTGTCGGCGGATATTTTTCTCCAGTCGGTCGACTGTTTTTTCCACTTCCGCCGCCGACAATTTTTTGTCGAACTCGATATCCACCGTCAGCAGAATCGTGTGCGGACCAAAATACATCGTCAGCGGATTGATCACTTTTTTGACTCCAGTTTCCGACTCCGCTAATTCTTGAATACTTTTCAAGGTTTCCGGATCGGCGCCTTCGCCGATCAAAAGTCCTTTGCTTTCATAAACTAAAAGCGAGGCGACCGAGCACAGAATTACGCCGATAATGATTGATGCCGCTCCGTCAAAATACGGATTGCCGAAATAATGCGCGAGAAAAATTCCGAAAAAGGCGACGACCAACCCCGTTAAAGCGGCGGCATCTTCAAACAAAACGGTGAACGTCGTCGGGTCCTTGCTTTTTCTTATCGCCTGCCAATAATTTTCGTGCTCCCCTTTAAGCTTTTGAAATGCCCGGAATGCGATGATAAAAACGATACCTTCAAAAACCACCGCCAAACCAAGTACGAAATAACTCCACGTCGGGTCTTCCAAAGGCGCAGGATGAAGCAGATGTACGATGCCTTCGTAGACGGAAATACCGCCGCCGACACCGAAAATCAGCACCGCGACGATCAAACACCAAAAATATAATTCCTTGCCGTAACCGAACGGATGCGAGGCATCGGCGGGCTGTTTGCTTTTGTAAACGCCGAGTAAAAGCAATCCGCCGTTGCCGGTGTCCACCAGCGAATGAATGCCTTCCGAAAGCATCGCCGAACTGCCAGTAATGCCGGCCGCGACAAACTTCATCGTCGCAATCGCCAAATTACCGGCAATCGCCGCAAAGATCGTCGTTTTAGATTCTACCGCCATTAAAACTTCTTCCCCAAAAATTTAGGGTGTGTAGTGGTTACTTCATTTTCTAGTTGCCGCCAAACGGTTTGTGTTCGCCGTCCTTTCAATTTTTGGCGACGGAAAAACCGACACGTCCGAGCCAAAGCGAAATCGAGGATCAGCGTCGGAGTATCCAGCCGACTCTGGAATTGATAAAGTACGATTTGGCTCCGAGCCAGCGGTGAGCCTTTCAGCCCTTGACACAAACGGGAAAAAAGAAGCTCCGCAAGTTGCTTTCGCTTCCTGCAGAGCGTCCTTTACGGCTGGGCATTAAGCACCTATGAGTTCGAACCAGTTGAGCGTATAGTGAACTCCGCTCCGGTCATAAGTTCGAGGTCGTCGCGTCCCTGAATATAGACAGAACCGACGCCGGCTCCGGCTCCAACTCCGGCACCGATTGCGGCACCGTCGCCGCCGCCAAATATCGCGCCGAGCAATGCTCCGATTCCGGCTCCTATGGCAGTGCGACCGATTGTCTGATTTGTTTGGTTGTCGCCATCCTTGACTGTCCCCTCGTTGTCAATCTTTATCGATTCGCCCGAAACGGTTCGGACGTTTTCGGTTATGCCCGCGAAACGATAGGTCTGATTATTCAGGCGAATCGTTTCGTAGTTCAGCGTTACCTCAGATCGTCCCGTGATCCTGCCGGAGCGATTCGGGTTTGAAATATAGCCCTCGATGACCGCTCCCGAATACTGCGACGGGCTGCGGACTGTCATCGTGAACCGGTCGCCGTCACGGGCTGTTTTGGTTGAAAAGTCGCGGTCAAGTGACGCGACCAACATCATGTTGCCCGGTACAAAAAACGTGCCGTTTGAACCCACGGTAGTAGAGCCGCCAGTATAGCTGCCAGTGTAAATATTGAACTGGGCCGTCTCTGCCGTCCGGTCGTAGTAGCTTCTGACTGTCACTGGCTGATTTAGCTGCTCGGCGTAAACGCTTCTGGTTACAAGCATCCTGCGTCCATTATCCAGAGGAGTAAAGACAGCCGTAAAATCATTGGCACGGTCGCCGTTAGAGACCACGGTTAGCGTGTCGCCAACAAGCGTGGTTCGCACATTTGAAAGCTTGCCGTTCGGATAGCGTTCATTGTGGAGCTGTCCGTCAACGTCGAGCGTCATTTGCGGCGAGCGGGTAGAGGCGAGCATTACACGCATTCCGTGTCGTTCGACCGCAAGCATTTCCGGAGATTCGAGGCGTCTGACAAGATTGTCGAAAATTCGATTACGTGCATTCCGGTTCAGACTGCTCGTCACTCGTCCGGCGACCGTGCGTGCATTATCGCTTTGCAGCGTGTTCAACCGGTAGGTTCCTGTGAAACGCTCGTCAGCATTCATTGGTCCTTGGTCTAAAACCGCGGTATATGGCGGCATGTTGCGCCGGTCATCGAGATTGAACCCGAGAGTGTAATAGTTGGAGAGCAGATTCAAATCCGTCCGCAAATTTCTCCAGTCGCGTTGTGCTACGCCCTCGCGGCGAAGATTGCGTTTCATGAAATCGTCGATGCGGGCCGCCCGGACCAATACATTCGAAACATCGAGGGCAACCGAGGTTCGACCATCGAATTTTGATTTCAGATCATCCGTCAGATTTTCAAACTCGCTTACAAATTCGTTTACCTTGTCCTCGCGGTTCGTCTGATCAAAGCGGCTGCGATCCAGCGCCCGATCCAGGCTCGCTTTAAATGTATTGCTGCGCGTGTCGATCCGGTTAAGCAATGTCTGCACCTGACTGTCGCTTACGCGATATGGCACCTGCCCCGCCACCACCCAAGGCGAATTTATACGTCCGTTAAGATTCAGCGCGACGTTGTACGCATTTGCCAGCCTCTGGAGATCGCCCTTGAGCGACGTCCAGTCGCCCTGAACACGGCCCTGCCTTAAATTCGTCCGCATAAACTGATCGATCATCGCCGCGCGGTTGAGTAGATTATCAACATCTGAGGCGACCGCCGTTCTGCCGTTGAAACGGGAACGAAGGTCGTTTGTCGCGCTCTCGAAGGAACTCACGAACTCGTTGACGCTGTCTTCAGTATTGGTTCCATCAAGCCGGCTGCGGTCGAGCGCGGCGTCGAAACTTCTTTTAAAGGTATCGCTTCGCTGCTCGATGCTGCGGATGATGTTCCCGACTTGCCGGTCGCTAACCCGCGTCGACTGCTGCGCCTCCGATTTGATCGAAAGCCCGAAAACGGCCAGCGTCAATGCCGCTGCTGTGATTGTTGTTCTAATTATTTTTAATGCAATAGCATTTCTTATGTTCATAAATTTCCTCATTATTTGACTCGTTTTAAGTATCTTCATTAAGGATAGAATACAAATTGAAAACTATCTGTGCTCTGACACACCTAGCCCTAAGTGAGGCAAAACCCCAATTCTTTTCAGGCATCCGTTAGCCGTGATGCTGCCCGAAAACACGATCGCCTCCATTAAACACTGGCCGAAAACATCACTCTTCAATATCCATGATTATAGAGCGGATCTGTCGAAAAACCGTAAATGTTCAAATACCGATCATTTTAATGGAGTGCGCAAACACACCGACCGGCCCGGATTAACCTGTTCTAATTGAAAGTATGAAAAAGTCTTTTAGGATTGAAAGACCTTTATCAAGGAGGAGTTTCTATGCAATTAAGGTGTTTTTACAAGCGAATCAGGTCAGCGGCGGCAAATAGATGCTCAAACAACCAGCGATAATTAAACGACTGTCGCTGGTTGCTAAGGATGGATAGAAAAGGCAAAAGGACGATGGATAAATTTGAATAATTTGTACATTGCCCGATTAACACAAACAAGGAGAAAAACAATGATTTGGACAATTTTAGTAGTTATATTGGTTTTATGGTTGGCAGGCTTCATCGGCAATATCGGCGGTTCTTTGATTCATTTACTATTGCTCGCGGCAGCCGTCGTGCTGGTCGTCAA
>JBBKXD010000269.1:0-12381 GCA_037969295.1 Pyrinomonadaceae bacterium
TCGCCTTATGTCTCGTCCGTGCGTGAGTTGGATTGAGAATGATCAGCTTCTTACCGTTGGGAAGTTTTTTCGAGGCAGCGCCTCCGGACCACTTATCCTTTCCAGTGCCGAGAAGCTCCCGCAGCGTCTCTTCCGTTAGCAGCGATT
Organism: Pyrinomonadaceae bacterium; assembly: GCA_037969295.1. Taxonomy (GTDB): domain Bacteria; phylum Acidobacteriota; class Blastocatellia; order Pyrinomonadales; family Pyrinomonadaceae; genus OLB17. Next base: position 148 of record JBBKXD010000269.1, read on the forward strand.
CGATCTCACCAAACGTGACGACCAGGAGGCCCGCATATTTGGCGAGCTCAAACGGATCCAACCGTTGGTCGTCACTCCGCAGTCCAGCAAACTCTCGTAAGCCTTGAGCCCGCACTTCATGATGTCGTCCTTTTTGAGTTGGAGGAAGACTTTCCATTTTGGATTTTGGATTTTGGATTTTGGATTTCTGACCCGCAGTTCCGAGTTCATGGCTAAGATGTCGTTGCCTGGATCTTCCAATCCAAAATCCAAAATCTAAAATCCAAAATCGCTAGACTTCCTTGAATTCCGAGTCGACGTCCTCACTCGAAAGCGCGACGCGATAGTTTTTCGACTGCTTCTGCGAGGTAATAAGCAGGTCCGTTTTTGTCTTCAGCAGATCGGCCCGGTTGTAAACCGAGAGCTCGAAATTATAGCCATGGGTAATGGCATCTTTCGGGCAAGCCTCGACGCAAAATCCGCAAAAGATGCAGCGGCCATAATCGATGTTATAGACCTTGGCATATCGCTCATCGCGGCCGATGCGTTCCTCATACGGCCGCGGATCGGTCTCAGCTTCGATGTAAATGCAATCTGAGGGACAGGCCGCGGCGCACAGATAACAGGCGACGCACTTTTCTTTACCGGCCTCATCCACATGCAAAAGATGCTGGCCGCGGTAGCGCGGCTGAACCGTGATCGGGACGTCCGGGTATTGAACGGTCCACTTCTCACGCGGGATCTCTGAGATCGTCCGCTTCATCCCTTTAATGACCGCGACGGTTGATTGAATTACGTCTGAAATTAACGACATCTTTTCTAGAAGTTGCCCATGCTGCCCAGAGCCGCCAGCCCAACGACAAAGATAATGTAGATCCAGTAGAGTACACCTAATAGCAAAAACACACCGCCAGTGATCATTCCCGCGATCGCGAGCCCCTTGCCGCCATAGTTCTGCGGATCGTTATTCGCGTTTTTCATACCCATGAAACCCGTGACCAGGGCAACGATTCCGGTGACCGGCGAAATATAGCAGCACAGCGAAACTATCCCGAAAACGAGTGAAACGATCGGCAGCGTTTGATTCACTCCGGCCGGTCCAGGGGGAGGCGGTTGAAAAGGGGTATTCTGTCCGATCTGCTGATCCTGCCATCCAGAGCTCGGTGCAGGTGGCGGAGCCCAATCTGCCTGCGCGATCGGAGCACTTGAGGGCTGATCGAACGGATTGAACGCAGGTTCTTCGGGTTCCGCAAACGACGGAACCGGAGGCGGCTCGTATGTCGACGGCTTGGGATCGTCGAAGGGCGACGGAATAGGTGCGCTGCTGGTGCTACCAGAAAGATCTGAGCCACCTGGCGTAGAAAAAGGCGACGGCGGCGGCGCCGGTTCGGAGAAGTTTGGTAGTTCCGGCTCACCGAGCGGCGGAATATCTATCACCTGCTCATCCTGGGCCGTCATCTCGGCGCGGATTTCCTCTTCGGAGGCGAACATTGTCTTCGCCGGGTCCGATGCGGCTGGCAGGTCCAGCAGGTCGCCAGATTGCTCCGAGCCGGAGGCCGAGGCCAGATCCTCGGGACGCGCCATCATCGTCTTGTAAGGATCGATGGGTGCGTCCTCAACCAACGGCGTACCATCGGCTTGGCAAAAACGCATGTTATCGTCGAACGTTTTATCGCAGGTCGGACATCGTTTCATAAAGTTTAGAGTGCGGGCCTCAGCCCGTCTTTGGAGAAGAGTATACAGGCTAAAGCCTGCACTCAAAACTAAACTAACTCAAGTTTGCTAAAGAAATAGCTGATCTCGATAGCGGCGTTTTCATCCGAGTCGGAGCCATGGACCGCATTCTCACCGATCGATGAAGCAAAGTCTTTTCGGAGCGTGCCGTCTGCAGCCTCGGCCGGATTCGTCGCACCCATCAGATCGCGCCAGGCCTTAACCGCGCCGTCCTTCTCTAATGCCAGAACTACGCACGGGCCACTCGACATGAACTCGGTCAGCTCTTCAAAAAATCCTTTACCGGCGTGTACGGCGTAAAACCCTTCGGCCTGTTTTCTTGTCTGGTGAATTAACTTCATTCCGCGGATCTTAAATCCGCTGGCCAAAATCCGATCGATGATCTTCCCTTGATTCCCGGCGCGCACCGCGTCCGGCTTTATAATTCCAAATGTAAGTGTGCTCATTATTGATCTCTAGATATTCTGGTCGCAGTATTTTTCTTCATCCCTTTTATGACGATAACGTTAGGTCTACTTGAGCCGTACCCCTTACGAGAGGACAGCCAACATTTACCATTCTTATCACAAACCACTTCTGTGTAGATTGCGTTCCGATCTTCCTTATCGACGCGCAAGACCATGTCCAGCACCATCTTCCTGGGAGCGAGAAAAAAGTGTTCAACCTAGGTTTCCAAAAAACCTGGCGCTCCGCTGAACGTGATGAACGCCTCGCCGGACGGAACCAACAACCGGTAAGACCCGTCTTCGTTCGAACGAGTCTTATACTCGTTACCAGCGAGCGTTACGACAATATTTACCTTGCCGATAGAAGCTCCTGTCTCGTCGGAAACGTTACCCGATAACACCGCTTGCGCCTCGACCGCAAAGGCCTCAGCACCAACTACGACCGTACCGTTCGGATCATAAAGCGTACCCTTGAGTGGGATATTTTGGGCGACAGCAACGAAAGAGAACAGGAAAACGAAAAGCAAGCTCAAGAAATATTTCATATCGCCTCGTCGTTATATCCGGGTAAACTCATCCCAATCAAATCCGAGATCCTTAACGATCCGTCGCAAGGTTCCAGTCTTCAGATCCTTGCTGCCCCAGTCCGGAATGGAAACTACAACAACCGAACTCCTATTAGGGTTATGCCATTTCCGATGAGATCCACCACCCTTTCGTGCTATCTCTAGACAGCCAAGTTTTCGAAGTCTCTTCTCGATCTCACGATATCTCATGCAGCTTCGAGATGGATGAGAGTTTCTGTGAGAAAAGGCGCCGTGTTTCCGATCGGACGCAGAACATCGGGCAACGGTTGATTTAACTCTCCGTAGCCCTCGATCAAAGCTTCGACAGCGTCGGCTACATTTACCGAGACCTCATCTAATGTATCCGCTTCCGTGATAAGACCAGGCAGGACCGGGCAAGTAATGGTCCATCCACCTTCCGGCTGTGGATCGAGAACCAGAGGCAATTTATAGATGTTGTCCATAACGTCTTTCAGTTCCTATGTTGCTCTTGTTGGCTGACTTGTTGTTGCCTCGAATCAACCTACTTCGGCGAGTTAGGCCGTAGCCTTTGATCCCAAAACTTCCACGATCGCCTTGCCGATATCCGCCGGCGATTGAACAACACGAATTCCCGCCTCGGTCAATGCTTTCATCTTCTCCGCCGCGGTTCCCTTTCCGCCCGAAATGATCGCACCGGCGTGGCCCATCCGACGTCCCGGAGGAGCAGTCTGTCCGGCGATAAATGCGACGATCGGTTTGGTCACGTTGTCTTTCGCGTATTCGGCCGCATCCTCTTCAGCAGTGCCGCCGATCTCGCCGATCATGACGATCGCATCGGTTTCATCGTCAGCCTGGAAAAGCTCAAGCGCATCGGTGTGCGTCGTTCCAATGATCGGATCGCCGCCGATGCCGATCGCCGTCGATTGTCCTAGTCCGAGCGCAGTGAGTTGTCCAACCGCTTCGTATGTCAACGTTCCCGAACGCGATATGACACCGATCCTTCCTTCCTTATGAATGTGTCCGGGCATTATCCCGATCTTGCATTTTCCGGGAGAGATAATTCCCGGGCAGTTCGGGCCGATCAGTCGGGTGACAAGTGTGCGACCGGCAAGAAACTCTTTCACTTTGACCATATCGGCGACCGGGATGCCTTCGGTAATACAAACAACGAGCGGCAATCCTGCGTCCGCGGCTTCCATGATCGCATCGGCTGCAAAAGGCGGCGGCACGTAGATCACGGATACATTCGCACCGGTCTCTTTCACCGCGTCGGCGACGGTGTTAAATACCGGAATGCCCTCGTGAGTAGTTCCACCCTTTCCGGGAGTTACTCCTCCGACCACGTTTGTACCGTAGTCGCGCATCTGCAGCGTGTGAAACGTCCCCTCTTTACCCGTGATGCCCTGCACAATAAGGCGTGTGTTCTTATCGACTAAAACTGCCAAAGCGGTTTCTCCTCTTGTCAGACCGGGAGCGGTAGCGACCGGGTTCTTCTAGGTAAAAGCAAGAGTGGAGTATACCAGTTCTAAATGCGGATTGCGGAATGCGGAGTGCGGAATTTCGCGGCCTAAAGCCCGAAAATTACTTGGGATCAATATTTTTTGAACCTTTTCGACGCACGATACGTTTTCCCTGATGTCCAAGACGCCGGGTTTCGGCTGGCTAAACTTCAAGGCCAATCCAAAATCCAAAATCTAAAATCCAAAATCGAAATGCGGCAGCTTTACTCATTTTATTCGGATGCTTTTTGGATCGCCATTAAATCGATCCTCGAGCACAAACTGCGGGCATTTCTGACGTTGATCGGGATCATCATCGGCGTCGCGGCGGTGGTCGTTGTCGGAGCCTCGATCAGCGGCTTGAAGACCTATGTTGTCGAAACTGCGTCAAAGGTTCTCGGATCGAACCACTTCATGATGAACCGCATGGCTTCGATGGGCCGCATGGCCGATGAGGAATTCGAACGCCGGAACCGCAGAAACAAGGACATCAAGTGGGAAGAATACGAGTATGTTCGGGACAACTGTCAGCTTTGCTCAGCAGTCGGTGCACAGGTTAATTCAGGGAGCGATCTTAACAAAGACGGAATCGAAATGCCTGCGACGCGCATCATGGGGGTGACCGCGAACATGGCCGACATCGAAGATAAATCGATGTCCGAAGGCCGCTTCATGACCGACGAAGAGTCATCGAGGATCACATACGTGGCCGTCATTGGAAACGACGTCAAGGAGAAGTTTTTCCCGAATAATTCGGCGATCGGCCAGCATGTAAAGGTCCGAGGTGTTCCGTTGCGAATCATCGGAGTTGAAGGTAAACGCGGTTCGTTCTTTGGGGATTCGCAGGACCGGCATGTTTACATACCGATCACGCTTCACGGCCAGATCTTTAATCGCACGGGCGGAATACAACTCCACGGCAAAACGGTCACGAAAGAACACTTCAAAGACGCGCTCGAAGAGGCCCGGCAGCTCTTACGAAATCGTCGTCAGCTCCTCGGCAGTGAAGAAGACACGTTCGGCGTCGTCAATGTCGACGAATTCAATTCGCAGATGGACCAGATCACGGGCGCGATCGCGGCGGTGGTCGTACCTATTACGCTGATCATCCTTGTCGTCGGCGGCATCGTTGTGATGAACATCATGCTGGTCTCTGTAACGGAGCGGACATTCGAGGTCGGGCTTCGCAAAGCTCTTGGCGCGACCCGCAAACAAATATTGCTGCAGTTTCTGATCGAGTCTGCGGCGCTCTGTGTGGTCGGCGGCTTCTTGGGGCTCCTGCTCTCTGTGATCGCAACCCAGCTAGTCGGATTCGCGCTAGGAATCACGATGACGATCACTATCGGTTACGTGATCATGTCGGTCGCCGTATCGAGCATTATCGGAATACTCGCCGGTCTCTATCCGGCATGGAAAGCGGCGCGGCTAGACCCGATCGTCGCGCTGACGCAGACATAGAGAATGGTGAGTTGTGAATGGTGAGTGACAAATGAAGAGCTTCTGAACATTCACCATTCACCATTCATAATTCACCACTAGCATATGAGGATCTCGACATCGTTACCCGTTGAAGTCATGAAGATGTCGCTCGACAGCATTGCCGCGCACAAGTTCCGGTCTGCGCTTACGATCCTCGGAATCGTCGTCGGCATCATCACAGCGGTCGTCGTCGCGTCGATCCTGACCGGCATGCGCCAGAGTATTGTCTCGATCGTCGAAGAGTACGGCACGAATAATATTTACGCGTTTCATCTGACCACCGGAATGGGAGCGCCAAACCGCGACGAGCGAAATCGAAAGCCGCTTGTCGATGACGACGCGTATGCCATCCTGCAGCAGTCGACCACGATCAACGACATCGCTCTCATAAATCCCGGGATAGGCAACTTTGGGCCGAGCTTTGACGACAACATGAAGTATGAGGGCCGTAACTATCGCTGGGCGAATGTCGATGGCGTGTCGACAAACTATGATCAGATCGTGAACCTTTCGATCCGCGAAGGCCGCTGGCTGACCGACGCAGACAATCTTCAGCGACGAAATGTGGTAGTGATCGGCGTTGATGCCCGCGAAGCTCTTTTTCCAAATCCGGACGAATCTCCGATCGGAAAGGTCATCCGAATGAACGGTAACACTTGGGAGATCGTCGGCGTGGTCGAGAAGCGCAAATCCGGATTCTTTGGCGAGAACGAAGAAGACCGCAAGGTTTTCATGCCCTATCGCACGTCGAGAAAAGCCGCTCCGCTGCGAAACTTCTTATTACTTATCATTCAGGGAAAGCAAGGTCAGCTCAATGACGCCGTTGCCGAGATCGAAGGCGTTTTGCGTCAGCGTCGAAATGTGAAGTACGGCGAGCCGAATAACTTCGACGTCAAAACTGCGGACGCGTTTATCGCCCAGTTCGACGGGATCCTCGGCGGTGTCGGGGCGGCTGCCATCGCTATCTCCATGCTCGGGCTTCTTGTCGGTGGGATCGGCGTCATGAACATCATGCTCGTCTCGGTCACGGAGCGAACAAAAGAGATCGGCATTCGAAAAGCAATCGGCGCGACGCGCGGGGCGATCGTGTTTCAATTCCTGCTCGAGGCGATGACGCTGACCGCGATCGGTGGAGTGATCGGAATAATTCTCGCGGTCGGGATCAGCAATCTCGTAATGATCCTGATACCGACGATCCCTGCTACTGTTCAGGTTTGGATGATCCTGGTGTCACTCGCCGTTTCCATCGGCATCGGTCTGGTCTTTGGCGTTCTCCCGGCTCGCAAAGCGGCGCGGCTCGATCCGATCGAATGTCTGCGCTACGAGTAGGCTATTCGCACTTCACGCGTGTGTAAGGAAAATCGATCCCCCTTGAACTCCCATTCATCGTCCCTTCGACCCGCGCATTTAACTTGTCGCCGTCGAGCTTGTAGATGATCCGCTGCGGAAAGTCGTGTGCGGGATTGGCAAATGTGACTTCGTTCGGCGACCACTTCATTATCCTGAATGCGGTATCCGTCGAATTCTGCGACGGCCTCGAAACATAAATAACCGATATCTCGTCGCGTACGAGGCGGAGAAACTCGTAACCCGCCATCTTTCCGTTTTGAACAGTTCTCGACATGCCCAGCATCGCACCGCCGTCGGGAGCCATCCACTGCTCTGTGATTCGAAGGTTCTTTGTGGGATCGTACATCTGCCAACATCCGGTCAGCCACGCGACATCTTCAACTTTCGAGGATGAGATCGTTTTACCCGGGCTTTGCGCCCCGGCCGAGTAAACGAAGATAAGTAAAATCGCCAGAATTGCCGTCTTGCCGATCATGTTTCCAAGTCTCCTCTCCTAGTTATTCCAGCTCCACTCGCTGCCCGTATTCGGGAACCACAACATTCCACCCGAACCGGTCGCGGATGTGCTGTGCCATCGCTGCAGCGGCGTCCGGTTCGCCGTGCGTTGTGAAGATGGTCCTCGGGGCTCGCGACAAACCTTCGAGCCAGCGGATCACACCTTTCCAGTCGGCATGTGCCGAAAAGCCCTCGACTTTTTCGATGTGGCAACGGACAGGTATCCGATTCTTCATTACTCGGACTTCCTTTTCACCGTCCTGAATCCGACGTCCCGTTGTGCCGGCGGCTTGATATCCGACAAAGATGACGGTCGCGTTCTCATTCGGCAAAATCCGTATCGCGTGATGCAGGACTCTCCCGCCCGTGAGCATCCCGGAAGCGGAGATTATGATCCGCGTACCCTTCATGTCGTTTACCTTTTTCGATTCGTCCCGCGATGAGGCGGTGATCATCGAATGCGTCCGAAGCGGGTGTCGCTTTTGACTTACGATTGACGCGTACTCTTCGTCATGCTCGTCGCTCCAGCGGCTATAGACCTGTGTCGCCTGCGACGCCATCGGCGAATCAACGATTACCGGCAGAAGTGGAATACGCTTTTCGTCCTCGAGCTGTCGCAGCAAGTAGAGAACCTCCTGCGTTCTGCCGACCGCAAACGCCGGGATCAAGATCGGAGCATTTCTACTCGCGGCTTTGTTAATGATCCGCGCCATTTGTTCTTCCGAAGAACTTTCTCCGTGAAGGCGGTTTCCATATGTGGATTCGACCATCAAATAATTGCACTCGGGAGGCGATGCCGGATCCTTTACGATCGGCTGATCGTAATGTCCGAGGTCGCCGGAGAAAAGAAACTTCAACGGCGCTTCGGCGTGGTTGGTCGCCATCTCGACCAGCACAAGGCTTGCGCCGATAATATGTCCGGCAACCCGAAAGCCGGCTCTAAACCCCTCGGCGATTTCTATCGACTCTCCATCGTTCGCGACGGGACGCACGAGTTCCAAAGCCCGACGAGCATCGCCTTCGTCATACAACGGTAGAGCGGGAGCGTGGCGGGTCAGATCGTGACGATTTCGATAATCCGCTTCTTCTTCCTGAAGGCGGGCAGAATCCGGCAAGAGGATCTTCAGCAGATCCCCAGTTGCCTTCGACGTAAATACGGGGCCTCGATAACCGAGATTGACCAGCCGGGGAAGCCATCCTGTGTGATCGATATGCGCGTGAGTGATGACGACGGCGTCAAGTGTAGGGGGATCAAAGGGCGGGTCCTGCCAATTGCGCTCGCGCAGCTCTTTCAGACCCTGGAACAATCCACAGTCAACAAGAACGCGGCGGCCGTTATTTTCCAACAAGTATTTCGAACCCGTGACGGTTCCTACGCCGCCAAAAAACTTGATGTTTGCCATTGGGAGAATAGTAAATCGTTAATAGTGAATAGTGAATGGTGAATAGTGAATAGTGCGGAGAGGAGGAGACTCAGTGCGAAATCTGCATTGGGGCAAGACGCCGGGTGTTGCGATTAACAATTCACGATTAACGATTAACGATCCACTATTCACTAATCACTATTCACTATTCACTAATTAACGTACTCCTTCGGAAACCAAAGGATCTTACTCGGCTCTTCCGCCTTTGCCTGCTGTTTACGGACGCGTGAATGCTGAAGCAGCTGTTCTGCCGTTTCGCCGTCTTGCCAGAACGTCGCCCATCCGAAATTGAGCCATACCTTTATTTCCTCGGTTTCCGATACGGAAAAAACTTTGACCGCGAAGTGGTCTCTAATGCGCTGTACAATCTCGGCCGCGAATTTTTCCGATGCCGTCGGAAGTATGATCAAAAATTCGTCGTTCACCGAGCGGGAAAGAAAATCCATCTTTCTCAACTGCGAAGCCAGGCTCTCAGCGACGAACGTAAGCATTCTATCGCCTGCGGCAAAACCGAAATTCTTGTTCACGTCGGCGAAGTTCTTAATATCAATGCTCATAACCGTGAGCGGCCGCTCGCTGCGGAACCTCTGCGACTCCGCAAGTTGATTTTCGAGCACCATGAAAAACGCTCGTTCGTTCGGCAGGTTTGTAAGCGCGTCCGTCAAGGCGTTCGAGATCGAGCGCTCCAGAGAGATCGAGCTTCGAAAGAGCGGCGCGACTCGTTCGCCGATCGCCTCAAGCATGGGATTAAGGGTCGCGTCGACCACCAGGGGGTGGTCCCTGTATAGCGTCAGAACGGCGAAGGGTTGCCGCTCATGCATTAGCGGAATCGCAACCGCCGAACGCAGTCCGGCCAAAGGGCCATCCGGCATTGCTATATTCTCCAGATCGAGTTCGGCGTCGATTCCCACTTCGCTGCTTAACCAAGCCATTCCGGCAAGGCCTCGATCGAATGGTAGAACAGTCCCCAATAAGATTTCCGAATTCAGACCTTCAGCACGGACGATCTCGAGCGAATCACCCGAGTCGGTCTGGACGAAGAGCGCGCTGCTTGCGAACGGAAAAACATGCGAGACCCTGCTCGACACCAGCCGAAACACGTCCTCGGGCTTGAGCGACGCGCCAAAGAATTCGCTCGCCTTGCCAATGGCCAGCAACGCTTCTTCCAAAACATCTTCGCCCACCTCCGGACGAACCTGCGCGACCTCCTTGTCGGCCTGAGAGTTTTGGAGAGCCCACAGACAGATAGATGAGTAGCCGAGAGCCATCACGACCAAAATGAAGATCTTTGCCGTATCAGCAAGGTCTGAAATCGCCAACAAGTATGTCAGAAGCGGTGCGACCAGTCCGAACAATCCCAGGAGGATCTGACCTAAACTCAGGCCCACATTCGATTTTCGAAACGAGCTGAAGACTTTCATACAGACGGGAAAAAGAGAGAGGCGAAGAGCGAGCTGAACTTCAAACTAAAAATCCGCCTTTATTCGGCGGGATTCCCAAGGTGAAGATAACTTTTTGTGAGTAATTTAGTCAATAATTAATGAGAATACAGTCGCCGGCCGATGTTGCCAGTCCCACCCCTATGGCCACCGCGAACCCGAACATGCCGAACTCCAACATGAATTCAAACCATTCGGGCTCGAATATGAACTCGAATGCCAACGGTAGCGTAAATCGACGGCCGTAACGCCCAAACCATGTCATCTAAGAAGCACCGGCCTCAAGCTCCGGTGCTTTTGTCGTTTTAGAGGCTAAAAATCGGTCTCTTTTGGCCCTTGAAAATTCTTGCTTAAAACCCGCCTTTCGATGTTTTAGGAGTTGACTAATGTATGGCGGATGACTATATTGTCGTTTGTTCCAAAATTTAATGGTTCTGGAGCATGCCGCTCGAAAGGCGGTAGTAAGTAAAAATAAGTAAGTTTAATCTTTGAGAAAGACAGGAGAGTCCATTTAGAAATGAAAAAAATTATTGCACTTTCAAGCCTTTTAGCGCTCGGCGCATTGGGCATGGCTTGCGGCGACGCTGCGAGCAACACAGGTAACAAGAACGTAAACGCTGCGCTGGCAAATGCTAACGCTGCGGCTGCGAATGCAGTTAACCAGGTCCAGTCGGCTGCTAACCAGGTTTCGAACGCAGCGAGCCAGGTCAACGCTGCTGCATCGAATATGGCTAACAAGCCGGCAATGAACGGCGCTGCCAACAGCACTGCCAACGCAAACAAATAATTAAGACTGCTTGATTATTTAGAGAGCTTTAAGGCGTCGTCCTCGGACGACGCCTTTTTCTTTCGAACGAGCTATCCAGCCAGGAGTTTTCGAAATCCTTCTACGTCCGCTACAGGTCGTTGACACACGAAATTTTCGCAGACAAAGGCGGTTGGTTTGCCATTGATCATCTTCTTATCCGCGAGGAGCGGGAGCTCAGCAGTTTCCTTTTCCGAGACCGCGATAACTGAATCTGGTAAATAGGTCGCCATGACTTCGCGTTCCAGCGGATTTCCTCTCTCCCCGACGACGCAGATCTCTCTGACGCGCGAGATATGAAATTCCATTGCGGAAAGCGCTCGCCCAAAACCTTGCGGATATCGCGTGAGTTGGGCCGCGGTTAGACGCAGGACCGTGGTTGCGAAGCGCTCGTACCTTTCATCGCCGAAAAACTTTGCAAGCCTTAGGAGCACGTCTGCGGCCGCGGAATTACCGGACGGCGTCGCATTGTCATAGAAATCCTTGTTGCGAACGATCAACTCTTCATGATCGCTCGAGGTAAAAAAGAATCCCCCACTTTCCTCGTCCCAAAATTCGGTAATCATCAAGTCCGTCAGACGCCGAGCTTCGCTCAGATACCGAAATTCACCCGAAGCCTGGTATAGAACGATCAGACCGTCAGCCAGGTTGGCGTAGTCCTCGATATAGGCGTTCAATTTCGCCCTTCCGTCTTTCCATGTGCGAAGCAATCTTTCGTCTTTTTGAAGATGATCAAGTAGAAAGTCGGCATTCCGTCGTGCAATTTCGAGGTAACCTTCGTTTCCGAGAACCGCTCCCGCCTCGGCAAAGGCCGCGAGCATCAATCCGTTCCAGGCGGTCAGGATCTTTTCGTCGCGAAACGGCTTGACGCGGTTTTCGCGATGCTCGAAAAGCCTGGTACGACAACGATCAATCGCCTTGTCTACAGTTGCGACATCGATCTTCAACGCTTTGGCTGCGGCGTCACGACTGTAACTGACATGCAAAATATTCTTACCTTCAAAATTTCCATCTTCTGAAACATCGTAGTAGAGGT
>JBBKXD010000270.1:0-4016 GCA_037969295.1 Pyrinomonadaceae bacterium
GCCGTGGGCGGTTGCGAGCTTGAGTATCCAGTGGGGAAATAATGTCTGGCCGATGCTTGTCATCTGGGTCCTCGGTTCGGTTATCATTTACAGTCTCCGCCGGTTTCACATCACACTCACATACGTCGTCGCGTTTCTCGCATTCAGTTTTCTCCGCACGCAGTTCACGGGGCATTCTTTTCTTGCTGAAGTCGCGCCGATCACCGGCCCGATGTATCAGCTTTTTATTTTCTTCATGATCACCGACCCGAAGACGACCGTGCGTTCTTCCAAAACAGCGCAGTGCGTCGTCGCTTTCCTCGTCGCTGCGGTCGAGTGCGTCCTCCGGCTGGGAGAATACGTTCACGCGCCCTACTACGCTTTGTTCCTAGTTGGTCCGATCACGAATGTGATCGACATCTGGTGGTTATCTAGAAGGACGGACTCAGGCAGCGACGAGGTCGCCGCCGCCGGAAGCTAATTCTCAAGATCACTGGCCAGTTCTATTTCGGGGCCCTGCCCGGTCTTGAAATAACTAACAATAAAAAGTATTCCCCAGACGAGATCGAGCGCCGCGCCTCCGACGATCGATCCTCTCACGCTGCCCAACCAGTAGAGATAGAAGATCGGGATCACGAATGCGAATTTTTCAAGGATGGCGGCGAGCATAAGCAGCCGGTACTTGAGCGGGTCGCCCGCACGATCAGAAAGACGATCTGAAACGCGAGAGCGACGCCGACGAATCCGTAATAATATTCGGGATGCGTGATGGGCGGTGGGTTGTCAATGCCGGTTTGCTCGAGCAAAAAATACAGCGGAACGAGCACGAGAATCCCGATCGTTCCGGCCGCCTCAAATGTGTAGCGTGCAAATCTCATCGTCTATTTTTCCTGCCGCGCAAGCATCATTCGCTCGACATATTTTGCGATGACATCAGCCTCGAGATTGACCCGATCGCCCGGAACAAGTTTCGATAAGTTCGTCAATTCCCATGTCTTCGGTATCACCGCAATATCGAAATATGTGTCCCCGAGTTCGGCGATCGTCAAGCTGATGCCTTCAACGCCGACCGATCCTTTGTAAACCAGATACTGCGATATCCGTTTTGGATAACCGATTCGTACGGTCCAGAAATCTCCGTGATGTTGCGCCGAAACAAACTCGCCGCGCGCGTCGACATGGCCCTGCACGATGTGGCCGCCAAGGCGGGTCGCGGGTGTCACAGCGCGCTCAAGGTTTACGCGCGAACCGACTCTTAGATTTCCGAGTGTCGACCGATCGAGCGTTTCCTGCGAGAGATCTGCGGCGAATGAACCGTGCTCGATGTTCAACGCGGTGAGACAGACGCCGTTCACCGAGATCGAATCACCATCGGTGGAATCACTCGTTACGACATTCGCCGAAACAACCATCCGCGCGCCACCTTCGTTTGCGACAAACGATCGAACGGTACCAAGTTCTTCGATTATTCCAGTGAACATTAATTATTGGAGGTCGTCGTTGAGCGTTTCGTCTGTCACCTTATTGCGAAATTATATGCACGCGGTAAGATGATTGTAAAAGCCCAATGCCTGAAGCCACAGAGTCCGAAAACTTACCGCCAAGACTTCTACGCAATTCCGAAGGCGGGATCGAAAATAGTTCACTCGCCGATGTCGTCAAGTGGTTTCTCGATTTCGACGAGCGGACGGCGCGGATTCGACATGCTTACACCGAAGAGCTTTTTCAATGGAAACAGCATGACGATGTCGAGAACGGAGTCGGCGTCTATCCGTTCGAGAACGCTGAGGCGCGGTTTGCGGTCGGCGTTTTTCAGGCTCTTCAGGAAAATAATTCGGAACCGCTGTTGGGTTTATGGCTTTCGGATGTGCTGGCCGCTCTGCACGAGTCTCGGGAAACAAAGATCGAGATCAGCGAGGCAAACAAGCTCGACGCCGATCCTGATGCGCTTGCGATCGAAAAGTCGGAGAAGCTGACGACGAGGGCTGAGAGACGTCTGTATTTGACCAGCTGTTGGCTTGAACAACTCTGCACCGCCGAAGCCCGCGTGCTCGGTTGGGTCTATCAGGAAATCTACGGCCGGCCGTACACGCCGTCGTGAAAAAAAGTTTAAAAGTGAAAAAGTTTAAAAGTGAAAAAGTGAAAAGGTTTAAAAGTGAAAAAGCTTAAAGGTGACCAATGGGCTTAAACATCCACGTTTCACCTTTTCACTTTTTCACATTTAAACTTTTTCACCTTTTCACCTTTTCACTTTTAAACTTTTTCACTTGAACGCCCCGCACTGACGCATATCACCCGACTGCATACCTTTTGCAAACCACTGCATTCGCTGCTGAGCCGAACCATGGGTGAACGACTCGGGCACGACGTAGCCCTGCGTCCGTTTCTGGATCATATCGTCACCGACCGCAGCCGCGGCACGTAGCGCCTCTTCGGCATCGCCTGCTTCGACGAGCCCTTTTTTCTGAGCATAGTTCGCCCAGACACCTGCGTAGCAGTCAGCCTGCAATTCGAGGGCGACCGAGAGACGATTATTCTGCCCGGCGCGCTGTACCTTATCCATCGTGCCGAGGAGATTCTGAACGTGATGTCCGACTTCGTGAGCGATGACGTAGGCCTGGGCAAAATCTCCCGGGGCCTTGAATTGCTGTTTCAGCTCCTGAAAGAAATCGAAATCCAGGTACAGCTTTTGATCGCCGGGGCAATAGAATGGTCCCATCGCCGTTTCACCATATCCGCAGGCCGAAGGCGTCTGACCGCTATAAAGAACTAGTTTTGGTTGTGCATACCGGACCCGCGCCTGCTGCGGGAGAATCTGGCCCCAAACATCCTCGGTCATTTTCATGACGGCGCGGGCGAATTGCATGTTTTCGTCCGCCGGTTGATTCGCCGAATTGCTCGCAGGTCCCGGCTGTTGTTGTACCTGTCCCGTCTCCGTCGGCAGATTCTCGAGCAGCTGCCGCGGATCCACACCGCATATCAAAGCCGCCACGGCGAGTATAATCACCCCGATCCCGCCGCCGCCGATCGCTAATCCGCGACCGCCGAGTCCGCGTCGATCCTCAACATTTGAGCTCTGGCCGTAATCTCGCCACCGCATATGGTCTTAACCCTCCCGAATCCCTTGACGTCGATCTAAGTATGTTTGAATTTTAGCACCTTGGGTTGAGCCGGCGAAGTCTAATTATCTCTCGGGGGCTGACCGCACCCTTTCCGCAAAATCTTGACAGGTGTGAAGTTAGAGGCATATGATTAAGACCAATTGGGGGGGTGTTTTTTCTTTCCACGCGTGTACAGGCAAAGGAGGCAGTGATGATCAAACTAGATATCGTCAACCATGTTGCCGATAAAACCGGTGTTCCGAAGCAAAAAGCGGAACAGGTTGTTGACTCGCTATTCAACGCAATGAAGGAAGCTTTGGCGAAGGGTAAACGAATCGAGCTTCGCGGCTTCGGGGTTTTCGTCGTTAAACCGCGTAAACGCGGGGTAGGGCGAAATCCGAGGACCGGAATGGAAGTGCCGATCCCGGCCGGTAAGACCATTAGATTCAAGCCGGGGAAAGAGCTGTCGGCAAAGGCCGTCAAGACCTAGACTTTCTGATCATTTTGATTTTTCGAAAATCGTGAATCGCAAATGCATCATCTGCGGTTTACGATTTTCTTTTTGAAGGCTATGGCGACCGAACAGATATATATGCCACGCCAGGCGATGCGGCCAACGGCTCGGACGTGGATCCTGCATTCGCTGCTGTTGCTCGTAACACTCGCGACCGCGACGATCGCCGGCGTTCTGTTTCCCTTTGGCAGTATCGATCCGCTTCCCGTGGCCGATCCGCAAAGCTGGCCCGAGCTCTTGGATTTTGTCTCGACTCTGCCAGTTCGTTACCTCGCCCTGATCGCGACTGCTGTCCACGCGCTTGTCACTGATCCGCAGTACCTGATCAACGGGCTATCATTTTCGCTCTCGCTGATTTTTATTCTGATCTCGCATGAGATGGGGCACTACGTTGCGTGCCGGATCTACGGCGTCGACGCGAC
>JBBKXD010000271.1:0-8324 GCA_037969295.1 Pyrinomonadaceae bacterium
ATCGGTTCGATGCCGTGCTCGCGGAGCGCGCGGAAGCCCTGAACGATCAGCCCTTCCGCCAGACGCTTTCTAAGCAAGTAAAATCGAAACTCATCGGTCATTATTTTCAGGCTCGTTGCGCACAATAGGGCAGCAGAATATCTCTGCTGCCCTATTGTGCCAATACTTCGAAGATTCAGTTAGGGCGCGCACGTTCCGGCGGCGTTGCAGGTCGCCGCAGGACAGCCGGTCGGCGGGCAGGTACCCGGTGTACCTGGGGCACCAGTGCAAGCACAGGAAGCAGCTGCCAACGCACTTTGCGGAGCGACTAACGATGCGATCACCGGTATCGCGATCATCGACGCGAGGCCGATCTTTTTGATCACTTCCCGACGCGATGTGCCTTCGAAATTTGACGCTATCTGCTTCTCAAGTAAATTATTTTCACTCAGCTGGTCGATTGCCAGCCAGACAAAATCTTCAGTGACTTTGCCGCCGGCCTGGTTTTCGACGAGTTTCGCGATTTCCGACACGGAATTGTTGCCATCACAGGATCTCCAAATCATCGCCGCCGATTGATTCAGACAGTGGGCCTTGTTACTTTCCAGATCGTATACCAGGACTTCGTCCGGAACCTCCTGGACGACAAGTCCGGTCTTACGTGCAATGGGATGTTGCGAGTTATTCATTTTCTCCTCCAAACAATATAGCTAACCGTACTCGGGGTTAGGTAATTTAAGCCAAGTTAATAAAATCGTCAAAATAAAGACAAAAGTTTTACTGCAAGCTCTCGTGCGTCTCCACGGGGGCTTTTTAGTATTATTGCATCACTTACCGCTGTGTTCAACACTTTTAATGAAAACTTCGTATTAAAATTCCTCGGAATTGTATGAGGAATTATCTCCATTATTCCCTGGCCCACGGTCAGCTGCTGGGGTTTCCATTCGCCTTTTTCTGCGTATTCCGTAAGCAGGACGGCACCTATCGGGATAGCGTCGAAGCCCGTTTTTCCCCCAATATCTGCGACCGGAACATCGTTCTCCACAAATCTGTCGTCTCGGACAGATAGGTCGCGCGGGAAGGGATGAACCAGCCCTTTTTCATCGAGAACTGCATACTCGTCCGAGTAATACTCAGCTCCATTCTTTACCAGTTCAGCCACAAGCGTCGTCTTTCCCTGAAAACTATTCGCCGGAATTACGATCGCCTTTCCTTTCCACGCCACAACGCCCGCGTGAATGAAAACACAATCTCGAGCATGTTCGGCGACCACGATACGCAACATGCTGTTAAAGAACTTGAAGAAACGCGTTCGAAAGCTGTCGAACGAGATTTGCTCGCCATTCTGAAACAGAAACAGGGTTCCGCTCTCGTCCGACGCAAATCCAAACGTGTGCTCTGCTTCTTTCGTTTCAAGGATCCGTAGGCGGTCAAGCAATGCTTTTCTGGCTATTTGCTCGGCGTCCCTCAGTAATTCGGGGCTCGTGGCCTCAAGCTTGACTCGCACACCGTAAGATTCGAAAATGATTTCGCTATCAAATGCGCGCGAATATCTCAAACTTTTCTCTTAAACCTCAATCGGTCAGAACACACCTTTTACCTCTTTTACCTTAAGTGTCCTGCAAAGCTAACATTTTTAGCTATTTACGTCAACTTATTTTTCTAATTCCTAGGTATATGACTAATAATGTCAGAAGGATGAGGGATAAAAGTGCTAACCAGGGAAAAATTCCTGAAAGAATTATTGCTAGAAGCACCAGAGTACAGAGAAAGGCCGAGGCGAAACCGTAAATCAGCGTTACCGTAGAGTGGTCTTTCGCTTCAATTATAAGCTTCTGATAGATATGCTCACGATGAGCTTCCCAGAAACGCTTTTGTCCAAGAAGCCTCCGGATAAGAGTGAATACCGTGTCAAAGACAAAGAACCAAACGAACAACACCGCGACGATCGGTAGTATGGGCGTATTTAGCTGCGTTTCGGCCCTGGCGAGCAAAGGCATCGCGGCTAGCGTGAATCCAAGAAATGCACTCCCCACGTCGCCCATGAAAATCTTAGCCGGCTGCCAGTTATGAATAAGGAATCCGGCCGAAGCACACGCAACTATTCCCGAAAGCAAAAACGCGGACGGCATGTTTAGAACGGAGGCGAGCACTGCCCATGCGACGCAGCTGATCAGAGCCTGCAAAGCAGCGATCCCGTCGATGCCGTCCATAAAGTTGTAAGCATTAAGCAGCCAGACTACCCAGACAACAGTGAAAACAAGTCCAAATAAATTCCCGATGGCAATGTCGACCGAGATCAAAGGCAAGAATAGTTCGGACCAGAAGCCAGTGTCCCGTACCAGGACGACAGCCGCGACCATATGAACAATTAGCCGGCTCCAGAATGGGAGCGAATAAAGATCATCAAGCCAGCTGATTCCTGCAACAAGGAGTGCTCCGACAAAATAGCCCCAGGATATCGGCAGGCCCAGACCGAAACCAATGACCAGGTAGCCGATCAGGCAGACCAGAACGATGACTAAACCGCCGCCGCGCGGTGTCAACATCGAATGTGAACTGCGCTCGTTGGGAACGTCAAGCAATCCACGGCTCAGGCTCCATCGCGTGAAGAACCTCACGCCGAATAGCGACGCAAGAAACGCTGCGGCGAACAAGATCATTGCGGGGATTACACTCGCCAGGTTCATATCGCGTCTCGATATTTCTCTATCGCCGCTTCGAGGGAGTATTTCGTGATTGCAGATCTACGAGCAGCTTCGGCCATCGCCACGAGGATTCCGCGATTGTCGAGAATCTCATTGATGGTCGAGGCGAGAGACGTCGGATCGCCCGGAGGAACGATCCAGCCTAGCCCGTCTTCCCGTACTACTCTCGCGAGTTCTGATCCATCCTCGGTCAACGCAAGAATTGGACGGCCCGACGCTAGAATGTTGTAGGTTCGGCTTGGCATTGACACGCCAACCATATTTCTTACCAACGAGACCAACGCGACATCGCAAGCGTTTAGAAAAACGCTCTGTTCACTTCGGGGACGCGGATCGAGAATCGTTATGTTCTCTAAGGAAAGCTGACCGACTCGCGTTTCAAGCCACTTCCGCTTAACGCCCGCACCCAAAAAGATAAAATGTAGATCCGTCCGATGTCGAAGCGTACTCGCGCACTCGACAATGCTTTCAAGATCATTCGGATGGCCGAGATTCCCGGCGTATAGGAAGACGAACTTGTTAATAAGACCCAACTGATTGAGCAATTCATTGTTCGATCTAGGAACGGGGGCGACAGATTCAAGTTCGGCCCAGTTCGGGATCGTCACGATGGGAATCTCAAGCCCTTCCGTCTTTCGCGCCAGAAGCTCCTGCATGTCTCGGCCGACAACGATTATCTTGGCGGCGTACTTGTAAAGCCAGCGATTGAAAAACGAAATTGTTCTCGCTATTACCGAATCAGGTTTCGCTTGTCCTACTGCTATCAAGATCTCGGGATAATTGTCATGAATTAGCAGTGTATACGAGGAGCCCTTGGTGAGAGCGGCGAGCGCGACAACGAACGGCATGCTGGGAGGGGTTGTTACAACGAGTACCTTGTCACCTGGTCGGAAGTTTCGGAGCGCTTTGAAGAATATCGAAACTCCAAGGGTCAACATGTTCACGAGACGGAATAGAACAATATTCTTGTCGAGCGTCGTGCCTGACGCACGCAAGATCTCAACTCCCTTATGATGTTCATGTTTCGGAGCAACGACGCCGCGTGCGGAATAATTCGGCTGTCCGCAAAGGACCCTCACATGGAAATCGTCGGCTAATCCTTCGGCGATCCGTGTCAGATAATATCCAGTCGAAGTTTCTTCCGGGTAATATAGTTCGGTCACAACCCACAAACGATTCTTTTTAGTTGCTGATTCGTTTCGCATCAGTTGCGAGCTGCCCTGTCGAGAAGTCGGGCCGTCGCCCGCTCAATCTCCGGATCAGCGAGCCAAGCCAATGCATGTTCGCGGGCGGAGCTCGCCATCTGAGTAAATCGTTCTTGTTCCATCTCTACGCAGTCCCCAATTGCAGCGTCCCACGCCATCGGATCTTCGAGCGGCACGGCCCAACCGGAACCTTTTTGGGTGACTTCACCCCACACCGTGCGGTCGCTTATCAAAAGGGGACACCCGGACGCCAAAGCTTCAACAAATACATAGCCGAAATTTTCGTTCAGTGTAGGCAATACGAAGAAATGGGCCAGCTGCATTTGCGCCAGAGTCCTGGGAGAGGGCATCGGACCAAGGACGTTGAGTTTTATATTGGCGGGAAGTCTTTCCGCCGCCGCCTGACACTCATTCCAGTATTCTTTGTCCTCGATCGGTCCGACAACATCCAACACGATGTCGCCGGTCGTACGGGATGATAGACGCTCAAGGAGGTAATGCAGATTTTTCTTTCGTACGAGCCGCGATACAAAAATCAAACGCACCGCCCCGTTTTGCTTCGCCGGCTTATCCGAAAAATCGAAGCCCGGCAGGATCGTTTTGGGCGGAAGGTCCGGAGCGCAATGGATCTCTATGTCCTGCCCGATAGCGGCTCGTATTTCTTTTGCGTCCGATTCGAAGGAGGCTCGCCAAATAACATCCTTGAACAATCCGGCTAGTTTCGCATACTTGAGAAACAGGCTCTTTTTTGCGGCCTTTAATTTCAGCGTTGCACCTGCCAATTCGCCGCACGGCGACACGATTACCGGAACTTCAAAAAGACTGGAGTTTTTCCTCGCTCTCAAGAACGTGATCGAGGGCGTGCTAAAAACGCTGTTCAGAAAGACAATATCCGGCTTTATCTCGTGTGCGAGCTCGCGGAACGCTCTGACAGAAAGCTGTCCGGTCTTAAGGTAGTAGACTTTCGCCGCCGCCACCGTGTTCCACTCTCCGACGTTTGCGTTGTCGTACGGTTTCTTGTCAGCCTTTCCATCATGGTTTCGCGTAACGATGTAAAAGTCGTAACTCTCTCGAAAGTGGTCGACTAAATTTACAACGGTCCACATCCCGCCGCCGCTTTTAAAGCCGGGCAGGTAGTAATCACAAAAAACCATGATCTTCTTCCGTGGCACTTCTAGTCGGGCGGATTCTCAGGAAACGTGCTTTCTGAGGTTTGTATAACCGAGGATGATCTTGCTCACCGTCTGCGCCACATTCTCAGCTAAATACTCACGCGGGGGTGTCCAGGTAGCGGGCTGCGAGATAGCAAGCTTGACCGCCTCTACGATGGTGTCAGGATCGGCACCGCTTAGGATGTTGCTTCCGCACTCAATAGTTTCCGGACGCTCCGTCACATCGCGGAGCGTAATATTGGGGATCCCGAATATCGAACACTCTTCCTGAACCGTGCCGCTGTCCGTTAGTACAGCAAACGAGTTCTTTTCCAGGTGCACGAAGTCGAAAAAACCGAGCGGCTCGAGAAGATGAATCCGCCCGGGATCGGGTGAAACATCGAACTGCTTCAGCTTTTCACGGGTTCGCGGGTGGACGCTTACAAGTACTTGCTTCTCGAATTGTTCGGCGATCTGCTGGAACGCGGCGAAGATGTTTGAAAGCCGGTCTGGAAGATCTACGTTCTCAGCCCGATGAAGGGTTACGAGAAAGAATTCAGAAGGTTTTGCGGACAGTTCACTTAAAATTTTGCTCTTTGAGATCCGGTCTCCGAAATTATTTAGCACTTCATAGATCGGGTTGCCGGTTACGAAAATACGTTCTCGCTCAATTCCCTCGGCGACCAGATTTTCTTTGCTGCGTTCGGTGTAAGGAAGCAGTATCGAGCTCGAATGATCGATGATCCTCCGGTTCACTTCCTCGGGAACGCGGTTGTCGTAGCACCGATTCCCCGCTTCCATGTGAAAGACCGGAATTCCCCGACGTGCAGCAGCAATCGCCGACAACGCGCTGTTCGTGTCTCCAAGGATCAGCACCTTATCCGGTTTATGTTCAGCAAGAGCTTCGTCGGTTTTACTGAGAATCTGACCGATCTGCTCGCCAAAACTGTTCGACCTGATTCCTAGATGAATATCCGGCGTCCTCACATTCAGATCCTTAATGAATATGTCACTGAGACTTTCATGATAATTCTGCCCGGTATGGACCGTGACGTGCTCGCAGTGCTGATCCAGAATTTTCAGGACGAGACTGAGCCGGATTATTTCGGGACGGGTCCCGAAGATCGTCATGACCTTCATAAAATTTGCGTTTACTTTCCGGCGGCGAGAAAGAATTTGATCTCGTCGCTCGCCGACGCGAGCAGCTCCCGCAGTTCATCGATCGAAATATTGTCGTCTCTCGAAGAGTATTCGGTTGCTAACGCCTGCACGAAATCCGCTCCGTCGCGGAGCTCAGGCAACACAGGAAGGATTACGTAATAATCTCCTTGTTCGATCGTTCGGAAACACTCCTCTTCCGAGACCATTATCTCGTGTACCTTTTCACCCGGCCGGATACCAGTGTATTTGATAGGAATTTCCTTGTCCCCCATTATCGCCCTGGCAAGATCCACAATGTTTGCCGCTGGCACCTTCGGGACGAACGTCTGGCCGGGCTTTCCAACCTTCATGGCCTCGAAAACCGTATCGACCGCACGGTCGAGGCTGAGGAGGAAACGGGTCATTTCTGGCAACGTGATAGTAAGCTCGTGACCTTTCTGGACCTGCTCGACGAACAAGGGGACGATCGATCCGCGTGACGCGATAACATTGCCGTAGCGGACGCACATGAAGCTTGTGTGCTTGCAGTCGCGGTTTGCCTCGACCAATACGCGTTCCTGCAGCGCTTTCGTCATTCCCATCACATTGATGGGCTTACAGGCCTTGTCGGTCGAGATTCCAATCACCTTTTCGACTTTCAGATCGTTCTCTCGTATCGCGCGAACGAGATTTGCCGCGCCGCCGATGTTTGTCTGAACCGCTTCGAACGGAAAATATTCGCAGGACGGCACCTGTTTCAAGGCGGCGGCGTGAAAAACGACATCGGCGTCCCGCAGGGCTGCGGTAAGAGCCGGATAGTCGCGGACATCGCCGATGCGAAAACTCAATAGGTCCTGCGAATTCTGGTAGATCACATCGTCGGTCGCAGCCTTCCGGTGCATATAATCCAGACGCATGTAGTGCTGCTTTGCTTCGTCCCGAGAATACACGGTTATCTTCGCCGGACGCCCAAGCTCACCCACGAGCAATCGCCGGACAAGGGTTTGCCCGAGCGAGCCGGTCCCGCCCGTAACGAGTATTCGTTTGTTTTCCAAAAGGTTCACTGTTTCCACCTGTCCTTGATCTTCGAGTCTTCCGCCATTAGGGAAATCATTTCGTCCCAACTCATGGGAGCGAATCCCGTCGCCGTTCTAAATTTCGTCGAGTCCAGGCTGCGGTCGATCTTGAATTCCTCGTCGCGTTCGATCGTCACATCGGCCCCGTACTTTTCGTTGATAAGGTTCAAAAGATCGTACTTGTTTATTGGATCGCTCGACACGTGATAAAGCCCGGAAAGCTCCGGGTTATCGCGAATCAAGTTGTCGATTATACCGGCAAAAACTACCGTTGGGAAGCCGCTGAAAATCGCATTTGTATAACCGTTTACCTTTCCGCCTCGATTTGACAAAAACCAATCGACGAGGCTGTGCGCCGAGCCGATCTCGTGTCCGATGATCGACGTACGCAGCGTCAGACAGTTGTCTCCGACGACCTCCCCGAGGTTCTTGCTTTTGCCGTAAAGGTCGACCGCATCCGGGATATCCCGTTCAGAATAATTGCCTCGGCTTCCTGAAAAAACGCAGTCTGTGCTGACGGTAATAAGTCGAAATCCAAATTCCTCTCCAAGCTCGGCAAGGCGATGCGGAAAGATCGAGTTCACCGTTAATGTGGTTATCACATTTTTCGAGTCCGGTAGCTGCTTGATGATCCCAATGGCGTTTATGACCACATCGGGCTTGACGCTTTTAACGACCGCTCGGATCGACTCTGGCTCCTCAACGGAAACGTCGGCGAAGAGGTGGCCGCTAGCCACAAATGGCTCGAGCTGTTTCACCGAACCGCGCGCCGTTCCAAACACTTCATGGTTGGGACCAAGTGTCTGTATTAGTTTATGTCCGAGCATTCCGCCCGCGCCGAAAACAAGAATTCGCATAATCAACGGAATCAAAAATTATATCAGCCGCTGAAGCCCCTCAGTGATCGTAATTTCCGCGGGCCAACACCGAGACGCACGCTTCGTAAACGTCATCGGCCGGTATCAGTCCGAGGCACTTGTTCGGATATTCTTTATTCAGGCAAATCGGGGAATGACAGCCTTCGCATTCGACCGACCGGCGAAACAATGTGTGCCCGGTGCCGAA
>JBBKXD010000272.1:0-12197 GCA_037969295.1 Pyrinomonadaceae bacterium
TGCTTCGACGCATCTGCAGTTTATTAACGGCAGCCTTCCCGTAAAGGATCGTCAGAGCGGGGGGCAGGTCTACGTTCTGCAGCCATTTCAGAATGTCGGCTTCTGCCGACAGGTCGCCGGTGTAATTGGCGATGGCGTAAGCCATATTGAAATACGCGAAAGCGGCTTGATGCGCGTTTGCTGACCAGTGACTTATTCCGATCTGGTTCAGGGCATTCGCCACCTCGCTCATCTGCCCTGTCGATTCGTACAGTGCAAGTGACTGCTTCTTGAACTTAATAGCGATTTCCTGGTCCTTGTTTTCCGAATGCCAGATGCCGATCTCCAGAAGTATGTCTGCCTGCTGCGATCGGTCGTTCGCCAGCCTGGCGATTTCGAGTGCTTCGGTGAAATGAGCCAGCGCTTCTTTTGAAGTCTTGGGGTTTTTCCGCAGAATCTTGCTGATGCCCTTAAGCGTATTTGTGATCCCGTCTCGCCGCCCGAGTTCCCGGAATGATGCTAGAGCCTCCCTGTATAAAGCGAGCGCTTGGTCGGTCATGCGGATATCTACTAAAAAACCGGCCATCTGACTTCGTGTTTCGGTAGCACCGACAATGTCATTGAGCTCGCTCAGCCGGGAAAGCTTGGCCTCGAAGTAATCGAGAGCCCTTTGGTTCTCATGCAGAGTGCCGTACAAGACGGCCAAAAGCCCAAGAGTGTTCGTTTCACCGTATTTGAAGTTGTTCTTTCTGTGAAAATCGAGTGAACGGTCCAACCATTCTCTTGCCTCGCGCAGCTCACCGAGGATCAAATAGCCTCCGCCGATCCGGTTCAGGACGACGCCTTCGGAGCTCTTTCTATCGATCTCTTTATACAAGGCAAGTGCCGCCTGGAAATTCTCGATCGATTTCCGAAATTCGCCCATGCTCACATAGCAGCCGCCGATCTGTTCCAGGGCCTGGGCCTGCGAATACTTATTTCCCGTCGTTCGCGCGATCGCAAGCGTTTTTGAGTACGCCTCGATCGCCCTTGAATACTCTTCGGCATTGCGATGAGTCGTTCCAAGGTGACCTATTGCGATCGCTTCTTCATCGGGATCATTGAGCGCTTTGAAGAGTTCGATCGCCTGCAGATGAACCTCGATCGCCTTCTGATGATCGGATAGTCTCGAGTAGAGTCCGGCGATCTCCGTGAGACAGTGGCCTTCGCTTTTGCGATGTCCGATCTGCCGGAAGATCTCGCGAGCCGAGGTGAATTTTACTATCGCCGCTTTCAAGTCGATCGAACGCTGTTCGTCCGAACGAGGTTTCGAATTCCCTTCAGGATCAGCCAGCCGCCGTCCCTCTTCATATAGGCGGTCCGCTTCCGCTAACGACTGGGCTGGATTTGTCGTCTGGGCGGCTACCCGGGACGCGATAGCGGAGGTCGCGGTCAAAAGCATGACAGCGACCAAAGTTTTCATGGCATTCTGCTTGGCACTACGACTGAACCGCACCTTACCTCCAATTTCCTATCAGAACGAACGGCGACCAGAAGTACGCGTGTGAGAACCGAGCGTTCGGGTCGCATTTGAATTCGTCTTTCTTTGCACCGGATGAAAAGGTTTCGGCACGGCATCCGGTCAATGTGCCGCTCGCCTTGATCTTGCCGTCGATCATCTGCTTTTGCGAAAGGCGAATCGCCTCCGCTTTGTTCATCGTCGGGTTCGCCTTCTTAATGCGATAGAACTCCGCCATAAAGAGCGACGTGCTTTCGTCGGCGACCTTCCACAGCGTCGCCAGCACTGCCTTGGCGCCCTTCTTCTGTGCGAGCATACCGAGGCTCTCGACCTCGCGGCCGTTCGCATCGCCCGTAGAAACGCCCGTCGCCTCGTATCGCTGCGCGGCGGCAAGCGACCTGGCGTCGGCAAAAATAGCTTCCGCCCGGCTGGGCTGCGCGGCAGCAGACGTCGTAAGCAGTAACGCAGCCAGCATCACGGCCATCGCGTAACACGATCGCAACCGAATGATACTCGACGGCATTCTCATAATTACCTCCAGTTGCCGATCAGGATGAACGGAGCCCAGTAGAACGGATGCGCAAATGGCCGAAGCTGGTCCTTAACATACAGCGGCAAGTCCGCCTGAGAGCCGGCCGAAAATTTTTCGGCACGCGCGGGAGCAGGCGCAGATCGCGTTCGGGCGACCTTTTCACCTCGCACCAACGACAGCTGTGCCCGGTGAAATGCCTCGCCTTTTGTCATCGTCGGGGTCGCCGAGCGCAACGTGTAGAAGCGCGTCATCAACTCCGGAGTTCCGAGATCTGAAACAGGCCAGAGGCTCGCGAGAACGGTCTTGGCTCCGAGATCCTGCGCGACGTACGCAAAACTTTCCGACTCCTTTCCGTTGTTGCTCATCGCCGTGTCGCACGCCGAGAGCGCGAGCAGATCGACTCCGTCAAACAGGTTATCTTCGCTTTGAATGTCGGCGATCTTCAGCTCGCCGTCGCCGAGCAGCAGATAAGATTCTTCCGGTCTAGTCGGGTGAAACTTGAAGTGGCTCGCGATATGAATGACTGGATATTGCTTGTCGCGCAAGGCTCGCAGTGTGTTGTCCTTTGTAAATTTCTCGTTCAGCAACACTGCGCCATCGAACATTCCCGGCCGGACGATGAATGCCAGTTCTTCTTTCGCGCCCTCGAGAGCCGAAAAGCCGGGGCGAGCCTCGGACACGCCGAGCCCTAGCACCCTCCATTGCTCGTTATTCGTCGCCTGGAGCTGTGCGAGGCTCTGCGGAGTGAACACGACATTGCGATATTTTTCGACGAGATAATTTCGTCCGTCGTGCACCGCGGCCATCGGAACGTAGCGCAGCACGCCGTCGAGCGACCACATCACGGTCTTGTTTTCGCTTGCGGCAAGCGCGGCGGCGAGATCCTTTTCAAGCGTAGATGTCTGTTTCGCCGAAGTCTGACGAAAGATCGCGGTGTAAAGTTTTCGCGCGTCGGGCCGCGGATCGTACTTGTCGCCGCCGAGCGCGACACGAAACCGACGGACCGTTTCTTCGAGGCCGCGAATGTCGATCGGGTACGCCTTGCGGTCTGTCGCTGTGACTAGGATCGCCCAGCCGAACTTCGTCCTGACGGTTTTCTCGCCGGCGGCATCCTTTGATTCTTCCGTACCGATCACGGTGTAGATCGCAGCCGCCTCGGTCCCATGATCTTTCTTCAGCGTCGACAAGACTGATTGCAGGTTTCGCTCGCCGAGGATCCTTTTCACGCGCTCGCTGACGCTCGTCTCTGTCGTCGCAAGCCTTTCGAGCGAGCGCTTGAAAGCGGCGTTGACCAGCGAGATCGACTTGTCGATGCTGTCGAGCTCCGCCTGCTTTGTGAACGCCGAGCCTTCGCGGAAGCGTTCGGCCTGAAGCTCGGCGCGTGCACTTCGCAGATCGGCGAGTTCATCCACCTTCAACTGGATCAGATCCTCGACCTCGGTATATGGCGCGACTTCGGACGCTTCACCGGACCTGACGCCCGTGTTGCCGCCGTGCTCTTCATCCTTTAGCAATTCGAGTATCGCCTGAGCTTCGATCAACCTTTCTTTCGAGATCAGAATGTCCGCGAGCGTCCGGTATGTTTCTTCACGCGAAAGCAGAAAGCTGCGCTGCAATTGCTTTTCGATCCCGGTTAGTCCGCTGCGAACACTCTGAAGCAGACGGATCGAACGCTTACCGAAGAAGATCGCCGCCTCCTCGCGTCCCTGCAGACGCTCGACGAACATCAGGTTGCCGAGTGCCGTCGCCTGCGCGGTGCGATTTTCGAGATCGGCGAAGATCTCCGACGAACGCGTGAATGCATCATTCGCTTCAGCGTATCGCTTGTCCTGAACGTAGAACCATCCGAGGTTGTTGCTCGCCGAACCGATACCGGCATGGTTCCGCGTTCGTTCCGACACAGCGATCGCGTCCTTGAAATACTTTTCCGCCGCGATACGATCTCCCGAGACGGCCGCTAAACGCCCGAGGCTGTTTAGCAAGATGCCCTCGTTCGCATCCATCGCGTGCCGCTTCGTGATGGCAAACGCTCGCTCGTAGTTTCGAAGTGCGTCGTCGTACTTACCTTCGAATTCCAGCGACGTCCCCAACCCGCCGTAAACAGCGACCATACTTTGCTCGATCAGCGAAGGGTTGAGCGACTTGGCCAACAATTCGGCCTCGCGGTACTTCACGATCGCCGTCGCCTGGTCGCCGAGCGTCGCATAAACCTGCGCGAGGTTCGTCAACGTCACGATCATTTCCTGCGTTCGCGCCTTGCCGTCAGCGCTCTTGAGTTTCTTAAGCAGCTCAATTGCGGTTTCGTAATCGGCCTTGGCTTCGGCGAGATCGCCGGTTTGGTAGTTCGCAAGGCCTCGGTTATTAAGCCACCCGACGCGCAGTGCGTCGAGCGGTACCGAGCCTTTGCTGTATTGGTACCGGCAGCCTGCGATCAACAAGAGGGCGTCGTAATACTCCGCAGGGCGAAGAGCAGAGCCGCTTTCGCTGTAGACACTGCCCAGTGTGATCGTTATGCGGCGGCTTCCCGTTCGATATTCCTCGCCCGCCTCACTTTTGCCTTTTGGCTGTCCGAGCTTGAGTTCCGCGAGATCGCCGATCGCAGGTTCACCGCGGCCGGTCGACAAGCCCGCGAGAAATTCGACGGACATAAATACGCTTCGCAGTTTTGATTCGATGGGCGAGGCAATCACGGCAAACTTCTGCACACCGGAAACCTCTTCGCGCAGCCATTCCGATTCGGCGGCTGCCCCGGCAGCTATCCGCTTGACAGGAACTTCCTCGTCGCGGACGAATCCACGTTCGGAGAACTTCTCGAAAGGCAGTACTGAGTTACAGCTCGAATCGCTGCTCAATTCGACAACGAGAAACGACCACGCTTTGTACGAACGGTTGTCGATCTTCAATCGAAACGCACTGTCCTTACCGATCTGTCGCTCGAAGACCGCGGCCAGGATCGGATCATTCCTGTCGTCGCCTGCGAGAACTTTCAGAACTGCTACCTGCGCTTCGAACTTCTTTCCGGCGATAGGTTGCTTCCCGTCCGGCGACAAGGGCGCCGTAATGATCGATATCGGAATGTCGCCGCGATCGGCCTGCGCAAAGACGGCACCAGGCAGGACGATCCCTGCGAGAATGACGGTGAGATGGAAGTAGAAAAGCTTCATAAAGATTCGCGTTTTACGATCACTAAGGCCGTGTCACGGTGATAATATACGACGCTGAAACGCCGCCCTTGCTGTCTTCGATCGTCAGATCGTTCCGTCCGGTCTTAAGCTTCACCGCAGGTAAGGTGATCCCGACACTTTTCTCACCGCGCCGAATCCGCGGCTTCAAATTTCGCGAGACTTCCTCGCCATTAAGCTTGATCGACACGCTCTCGGTGATGGCCGCGTCGGCCCGAAGGCCGGCGACGATCGAAACGCGCTCGACCTCGGTCGATAGTTCGAGACGCTTCACGGGAACTGCATCGCCGCGAATGCCGACAGTCGACAGAACAAGCGTCGCGATCGTCGGCGACGGCGTACCGCTTACTGGCAGCCGTTCGCCGGCGTTACGCAGTTTTGCGATCTCAACTTCTAGCGCCTGAATTCGCTGCCGTTCCCTATCGAGATCAGCCGTCAGGTCGCCGGATGTTTCGCGTTCGGTTTCGATCTGAGCTGCGAGCTCGGATTCGTGGGCGCGTGACGCGGCGAGTTCCTGCTGAAGTGAATTGAGGCGCCGATTCTCCGTCAGTAAAAAGATCGAGACGACCACTAGCAGCACGATCGCGGCAGCCGATGCGAATTGCAAAGCAGGGCCGAACGAAAATAATTTCGAGAAAAAGCCCGCACGCTCCGCGATCGTGATCGTCTTGTTCCGGGTGCGTTCGCCCGCTATGAACTCACGCAGCATTTTTGCATTGGCGATCTTTGCCCGGCGGGCTGGAGCGGCCGCAAGGCTCCGGTCGAACCGCTCGAGTTCGTCTCCTGAAAGTTCCCCGCTCGCGTAATGATCGACGAGCTCGTTCTCACGCGCCGCGATCTCGTAAAAGAGTGCGTCGTCGCTTACAAACTGATCTTCAAATTGTTCGCGTTCCGTTTCGGGCATTTCGTTAAGGAGGTATTTATCGATATCGCTTTGGTTCATCGCGTCAACACCTCCTGCCCTTTAGTGTTCGCCGAAGCTCGATGCGTTACGCCCGCGACGCAGTCGTTGATGCATTGTTCAAGCCGCATCCGGACCCGGCACGCGCGAACCTTCAGAGCGTTTAGCGTCAGGCCAAACAAATCCGCCAGACGCTTGCGGGCATTCTTTGTCTTCTCATCAGCGTCGGTGTCGTAGTATCCGACGACAATGCGCCTGTCGTCGTCGCTCAGCGTCGAGGCTACGCACCGCCGAAGACATTTCATTCGTTCGTCAGGATCATCGAGGAAATCCAGATCCGGTGCGACTGGCGTTTCGGGAAGGTCATCGCCGACGGCGTCGACTCTGTTTTTTCGGGAATGCTCGAGCCATACGAACCGAGCCACCGCCGCCGCAAACGCATTCAGATTCTCGACCACTTCGCCGCCGGCAAGCTTTGCCGCTACGCGGTCGAGAGTAAGATCGGCAAGATCGTCGGCGTGCGACTCGACGCAACCGCGCCACCGGTGAAGGTGCGCGATCTTAACGCGCAGCGTCTCATACTTCGCTGCGGCAGCCGAAGGATCGGCATCGAGCCGGCTAAGCAGTACTTCGAATGATGAAGCGGTCAGGGACATCGTCGAATAATGATAAAGCCTCTCCGCAAATCACGTATCGAGCCGATCATTCCGGAGAGGCTTGAGCTAAGCGGATAAGCCGGGCTACCTCGCGGCGGGAACGCTGAAGATCGCCATCCTCGGATTGCCGAATTCGGTGTTGAGCTGCGGGTTCTGGTTGCTGTCCCAAATGCGAGCCTGCTTCGCGACCGCCGGACTTACAGCCCCCATTATCTGTTGATACGTCATCGTAATCCGTTTCTTAGGCGTGACGACGATCTTTCCGATCTCGCTGAGGAGTGTCGACGTGAAAAGGCCCATCGGCACGCCGCCGAACGAGGCGTCGAGTGAAAACTCGTCGTCCTTCGAACCCGTCATCGAGAGATACAAACCCTTCACCGGCGGCAGGGTCTTGCGGCCGCCCTTCGTCATCGCGGGCTTTACGAGATCAAGTTCGCTGAACCGCCTGACACCGAAGACCGTCGCCAGAGATTCGGCCCGAGGCTGAACATCCTTCGGGATCGCACGATCTATAGATCCAGAATGACAACTGTCGGAGATCAGAACGACCTGGGCGCCCTTTCGCGTCACCGCGGAAAAGATCGCGTAAAGCTCGTCGTCGAGGATGAGGTTCCGCCACGGCTTGCCGCTTGTGCGCGAACCGGCATCCACCGGAACGATGGCGGAGTCGTACTTGCCGCGCTCGTAGATCACCTCCATGTTGCCCTCATCGTCCGGTGCTTCCATGTAGATCATGTTCGTCTCGTCCTGCTCTTCCGAGTACTCGTCCGGGAAAAGTGTTCCATGTCCGGAGTAATGGAACACGACGATGTCGCCGACGCCCGCGAGGGCCTGGTACTTTTGCAAATTCGCCAGGATCGCATCGCGCGTCGCCGCGGCATCTGTCAGAAGCATTGTGTCCGCGGCCTTGAATCCGAACTTCGTCATCATTGCTTCACGCATCTTCGTCGCATCGTTAACGCATCCTTTCAGAGGATTGATCCCGCCGGAGTAAGCGTTGATGCCGACAAAGAGGC
The DNA here is from genome assembly GCA_037969295.1 of Pyrinomonadaceae bacterium. GTDB lineage: Bacteria > Acidobacteriota > Blastocatellia > Pyrinomonadales > Pyrinomonadaceae > OLB17. Next base: position 7,765 of record JBBKXD010000272.1, read on the forward strand.
CGTACTTTTTATTTTTGGCCGACGCGGCCGAAACCGCGACGAGTGAGATAAAGGCGATCACCAAGGCCTTTCCGATAAAAGAATGTGTCTTCATTTGTTGCTCCTTAAAACTAAAAACTAAAAGCCCGAACCGCAAAGGCGGCTTACTTAGCTGTGTCGTTTATTTGAAAAACGGTTTCCACGGTCGTCCAGTCGCTCATCGCAGCCAGGGACGCAGCCCCGCCGCGTCTTGTCAGGGCCGGCTTTTCGAGATATGCAAAGTCGTCGTGCGTGATCCGGTCAGTCGAAAAAATGAACTTGAATCGATCAAGCCCGGGCGTTCGCGAGGCGAGCAGGACGGCGGCCTCAACAACTGTTCCGTCTTCGGCGCGACAGTCGTCGCCAACGATTATCCTTTTGCCGCCGGCCGGAATAAGCACGCCATCGGCTTCCTCGGCAAGCATTCCGCGCGGCGAAAACAAATTCACTGCACCGGTAGGATCCATATTCAAAAGCGCCGCGTAGAGAGGCTTCGTCGAGTTATTCGTAACTTCGAACCAGAAGTAGTCGCCCGGCGCGAACGGATACGAGCCGGTGGCGGCATCGACGGGCGGTGTCTGCGGTGCCGACGCCGTGAACGCGGAGTTTACACAGCCGATGTCGCCGGCGAGCTTGACCGGCCGCACAGTGATCTTGCCCTTCAGGGCGGAACGCCTGTTCTCGATCGAATTGATAGACTTCAGGCCCGCGAGATGGACGAGCGCCTTTTGCAGCCTCGCCGACGATGCGGTCTCATCCGCCGCCGAGGTTTCCATACAAAAACCGTAAAGCGGAACGAAGTCGCGCCCGGCAAGATAAAAGACGTCGCGATCGGGTTTCCCAGGGGAGCCCAGAGCATTTTCAGCTTCCAAGGTCGGCGTCGCACACCGGAAACTGTCGGGATTTGCTCCGGCGATCTTTGTCACAACATTTGAGAATTTATCCTTCAGCACAGCTACATCCCATCTCGCCGGCCCCCCAGCACGCGCCGTTATGAGCTCGACCTCGTGTCGGTCGGACGGCGTCTTTGGCGTCAGCAGAGTTCGCGTGCCTGCAATGATCTTCTTATCGGCAGAAGTAAACTGGGCCGTGTCGACATCGAGGTCGACCTTTAGCTTTAGTGACCCGAGATCAGGCGCGACGATCGCCGATTTATCCTCGATCGATATCTCCCGCGTCGCATTGCGCAGCACCACCGTAGATTCGGCGGGCATCACGGCAGTCACGGTCCCGGTTGCGATCTTCGCCGCGCCGTCAAATCTAGTGATCGTTTTGTCGTAAATGGAAACGATCGTTCCGGGCGTGACGCCCTGCATCGCTCCCGCGCGGATCTTCACAGTCCGCGTACCGTTCGGTTTCCTGGTCTCGGGTTCAATGATCCGTACGAAATTGTCTTCCGTCCGCCCGAGTGCTCCGAAAACGAAACGCGACTTGTCGCCCTCGATCTGCGGCGTCTGCGTCGGCTTTTCGGCGGTCACGCGACGCGTTACATTCTCCATCAATTCGCGATAGCTGGTGTCAGCCCGCGCGTTCTTGAGTTCGTCGATCAGATAAAAGGTCAGGTTGCCGTAGACCACAGGCCGCCTTGCGTCACCGCATTCCTCAAAGCAATTTTTCTGCGACGCAAGCTCGTTCGCACGAGCGGCGGTGATAACGATGTAGTCGTTTCCCGGAGGAAGCACGCCGGATGTACCGTCTTCCTCCTTCTTCCTTTCTCCCGAGCGCGTCGTGACACCGACACCTGCGACCGCTACGGGAAACGTTTTCCGCTCGGGCAAACGTCGGACGTCCTGCGAATCGCGAGTTCCCGATCCGGAATGACAGCTGTCCAAGATGTAAACGATATTGTCCGTGAATTGCGCCAGGTCGCGGGTCAACGCATAGATCTCGTCATCCGTAATGTCGAAATTCTTGCCCGGCTTATCGTCGCTGTCGTACGTGACAAGGGTCTCGTCTTTGTGGTCGTCCTTTTCATCGCCGTCGGCGTCGGGCGCCTGCGAGCCGTGGCCGCTGAACTGAAACAGCACGATAGCATCGCGATTCCTGGTTCGCTCCCGGTACGCCTTCGCGTTCGCAATCAGATGCGTCTGAAACTTTTCGAATATCTGCTGCTTTGTCCCCTGCGAATCTGTAAGCGTGACGATATTTGTGGCCGGGATCTGATACCGTTCGCCTTCGAGCACCTTACGCATCTCCATGACGTCGTTTACCGATCCGCTGAGCGTTGGAGCGTTGAGATATTTCCCGATGCCGACCTGCAAAACGAACATTGGGGGACGCTCCGCGGCCTGGACCTGAGCCCTGGACGACCGCGCACCAGAAGAACCGATCCATGCCGCAACGATCGCGAGGCTCGCGAACATGCCGGCTTTTAAAAAAATTCTATAGCTCGGCGAGATTCTCATAGAGGTACCCGAAGATTTCTGTAAGTTGTTCTTGGTGAATTGGTGAACGTTCATTTCAACTCTAGCCTCAGGGTAATGATTCGTCAACCTTTGTTTCATCCGGTGATCATACCCGGAAGGCCGGCTTGACTCCCGCGGTCTGCCGCTGCTTGATCGTGATTCGGGCGGGGCGTTTCGTTACGCGCAGCTCATTGAGTTACTTGAACTCGCGCCGAAAATATGCGAAAAGTTAGCGGGCGGCGGCGTTACCTCGTCCAGACGCCTCTGCAACCTTTCGCGTAACCTTTTTTTCGAAACCGACACTTCCGTTGTAGCAGTCGGTCGGCGGGAATTGTCTCTTATGAAAAAACTATTTGTCGTTGCCGCGATCATGATCAGCCTTTCGGCCGGCGTCATTGGCCAGACTCCGACGACGACGCCCACCGATGGAGAGAGTGCCGAAGCACGCGAGAATCGGATACGGGAAGAGATCCGCGTCCTCGAAGCGAGGATCAAATACCTGAACACGATTCGGAGTGCAGCCGGCTCGAGCAGTATTACGGCTGCCACCAGTGGCGGCTCGACGACCTTCGGAACGTCGGCCCAGCCAAACCTTGAAACGGTGTCGCTAAGCTACGAAGCGTTGCAGGAGATCGCCCAGTTGATAGACCGCGATCTGAAGCCGACCGTTTCACAATATCGCGGGCTGGTGATCTATCACGAACCAGACTTTCTCGCACTGGCGCGTTACCGGCTCTATCGTGAGCAGGTGCGTCTGGCTCTCGCGAATTACGAGTCGATCGTAAAGCGGATCGAGGCCGAAGCGGCGAGTGGGCCCGAAGGCGGTTTGACCGGGTCTGTCAGGCCACGGTCGGTGAGATCGATGGGGGCGGAAGGTTTTGTGACAGCGCTGAGTGCACCCGCGATCGCAACCTCGGCGATCAAGTCCGTCGCGGAACTCGCCGCTCTATTCCGTACTGACCAGACGATCACGCAAAGCACGGATGTAGTTAACAAAGAGTCTCTCGGCTCCGTCGTTGCCGGAACGTTTTTGAAAGCCAATCCGAACCTCGTGGTCTATCACCCCGAGCAGTTCGTGCCCGAGTACGACCTCGGCTTGAGCAACCCGGACTCCTTCTACTCCCAGCTCTCACGGGTCAACGCCGCCGAAGCATATCTGAACTACTTTCTCAACGAGATTGAAAGGGTTCCGGCGGCGGAGCGCGACTCGCCCCCCCTAAGCCGGATCATCGCGGCGGCAACGCTCGTCCAAAAGCAGATCGGCAGTCTCGGATTCACATACCCGGCCGACCGGGCCGGCGGCGATCAAAACGCGCAGGCATCAACCCGCCTGTCGGAGTTTCGCCAGATGATCCGGGCCGAAAAGCTCGATCGGATACTTACGCTCCCAGACGCGCGCGTCGGCGTGTTGAAACTCCGGCTGCTATCATCCGGCGGAGCCCGACGCGAAAAACGCAATCTGCTCCTTGGCGGCAAGACCGATTACAGCGGAAGTGCAGTTGTCGAAGTCGCGCTCTATGAAGCGGACGGAACGATGCGCGCGTCAGAAGTTTTTTCATACCACACGGGTTTTCGAAAATTCAAGACTAACGGCAAGCAGCCGCGGCTATAAGAACTCATCTAGTTTCGATCGGAAAGAGATCTTCCGCCGCACCATCGGTTTCGACGAATCGGCTGGCCGGCGGCGGAGAATTTCCTTTCCATTTGTTCAACTGCTAGGCGGGCACCCGCCCGCTAGCTCTCGGCTCTGAAACTATCCAGCATCTCGTGAATTGTCTCGAGCGAGTCAGCCTGCTCGATCGACTTGTCGTTGCGAAAGCGGGCGATGCGCGGAAAGCGGACCGCAACACCGGATTTATGCCGCTTAGATCTTTGTATCGCCTCGAATGCGATCTCGAAAACGAGCTGCGGTTTGACACTTCGCACCGGTCCGAATGTCTCTATAGTATTTGCGCGAACGAACCGATCGACGACGCGGATCTCGGCGTCGGTCAGACCCGAGTACGCCTT
>JBBKXD010000273.1:0-6983 GCA_037969295.1 Pyrinomonadaceae bacterium
TCCATTCGTGCCTGCGTTTGGGCAGTTTGCTAGAATTTACTCACGAATATGATCAAAGCACTACTCTTAGATTTCAACGGCGTCATTATAAACGACGAGCCGATCCAGATGCGGGCGTACCAGGAACTCCTCGCCGCCGAGGATATTGCGCTGACCGACGCAGACTATTACGAGTGTCTCGGGATGGACGATCGCTCGTTTGTCGAAGCTGCATTCGAGCGCGTCGGGCGAAAAGCCGAAGTGAACAAGGTTCTCGAACTGACGCAGCATAAGACGCAAAAATGGCGCGAGATAATGGCGGACGGCGTTCCGCTTTTCGAGAATGTCGAAAACTTTATAAGGAAGATGGCGGATGAGTTCTCGCTCGGGATTGTAAGCATGTCCGGTCGGCCGGAGATCGACCTCGTACTCGAACAAACCGGTTTGGCCGGCTGTTTCGATGTCATCGTGAGCGCCGAAAGCGTATCGAAATGTAAACCCGACCCCGAATGCTATCGCATCGGCTTTCGTGAGCTTGACTTGGCTCGAACACGGAAAGGCCATCTCCCGATGATCCACAGCGAATGCGTCGTCATTGAAGATTCGCCGCCGGGAGTTCAGGCCGGCAAGGCAGCAGATCTTCCGGTGCTTGGGGTGACGAATACGGTCGATGCCGACAAGCTGCGGGCAGCCGGTGCGACGTGGATCGCAAAGGATCTGAACGACTGGTTTCCCGAGTCGTTTCGAAAAGCATTCGCTTAGAAGGTGAAAAGGTGAAAAAGTGAAAACGTGAGCTACAAACGACTTAGATTTGTACTTCTTTACTCTTTCACCTTTTCACTTTTTCACCTTTTCACTTTTTCACTTTATGAACGAACATTTCATTTCAAGGCAGGACGCTGAGTCCGATCTTCTCTCCGCAGCCGCATATCTCGCCGAGCGCATTACGAGCGTCGACGGGCACGCGGAAGCGATGACGGCGGTCGTCCCTCTTTTTCTTCAAAAAGCGAATGTCGATCTCGCGGCTGAACTTTCGAACACGGTCGACGATCCGTTCACTCGGGATCGGCTCTTGATACTCGTAGCAGAAAAATGTGCCGAGATGGCGGATGACGAGTATGCGATGCAGCTTGCTGATGCCGTTGAAGATCATGGGCTGCAAGGTCAGGGATTCGAGCGCATTGCTCTTCGCCAATCCGCGCGTGGAGATTTTGATCTGGCCCACGAGATGTCGAACAGACTGGATCATTCGGATGGCGTATTAGCCGGTATCGCAGTCAACCAGGCCGCCAAAGGGCTCGAATCCGAGGCGAACAAGACTATCGAAGAGATCAGTTTTCCGGGTGCCGCTGTTACTGCCTTGCACGAAATTGCTTTGGACAGCCTGCATCGTGGTGAAACCGAGAATGCGGTGGAATATCTCGAACGCTCGCTCGGAAAAGCTCAGGACATAGAACAAGCCGAAGAGAAGGCACGAGCATATTGCGATATCGGAAACGGGTTCATCGAAACTGGCCGGAAAGACAAAGCGATCGAGACATTCGATAAGGCGAAGTCAACGGCGGAAACGATCGACAGCATGCACCGCGACGGATTTTTGGCGCTTGCGGCGCTGGGTTTTCTTCACGCGGGCAGTGTCGATCTTGCCGATCGCACGCTCGATCTCGTCGTGGACAAGACGCAGATGGCGTCGTGTCTGCTCGGCTACTCGCGAGAGTTTTGGGGAAGGGACGAGCGAGACGAAGCGATCGAGTCGCTGGAAGAGGCTCTGGCGATACTCGAGTCGCAGCACGAGCGCGAAACGCGCGACAGCCGAGGCCGCTTTAAATTGTTCACGCAGATCGCCGCGCAGTTCGCTGGTTTCGAAAAGGCAGAGAGGGCAATTGAGATCGCCGAAAAGATAAAGGATGAGACAGAAAGGATCTCGGCCCTGTCGCAGGTCGCGGCGATCCTCACAATTCGTAAAGAGGACGAACAGGCACGACATGCATTTCGGGCGATCGACGGTGATGGTGATCGCGTGTTTGCTCTTATCGGAATGAGCGACGCGAAAATGAGAAACGACGACCGCGAGGGTGCCCTCGCATTTTTGACCGAAGCGGCAGAGCTTGCCGAATCGGTACCGCAGTTTACTTTCCGCGCGGCCGGTTATTCCGAGATCGGGCGTCGCCTGAAGTCCCTAGGTGAAACATCCAGTGCCGGCGAAGCATTCCGGAACAGCCTCGATACGATCACGCAGATTCGCGACAGCAGCTCGCAGGCAACCTCGCTCGCGGCGCTCGCTCAAATCACTAATGAGACCGACTTTGCCGTTGACGAATCCTTCGGTCCCGTCCTGCAGACACTCGCGGCGAGGGCCGGGCTCTAACTCCAGAGATCGCTGGCGATCAGATCTTCAAACGTCTCACGCTTTCTTATCAACTCGACCGCGCCATCTGATTTTATCAGCACGACCGGCGGCAGAAATCGCCCGTTGTACTGTGACGCTTGGGCCAGCGAATAAGCTCCGCAGTTGAGGAGAGCGAGCACTTCGCCCGGCTGGAAATTATCGGGAAGCATTCGATGATCGGGCAGGCGGCCATGGCCTTCGATATCGAAATAGACATCGCCGCCATCACACAAAGGGCCGGCGAGCTTGTAAGGGAAATTGTGTTCGTCGCCCGAGCGTTCTGCCGAGATCAGATGGTAGTACCACTTGTACGTTTCCATCGAGAGCAGGATGTTGAAGCCGGCATCAACCAGCAGCCAGTTATCTATTGCGGATTGCGGATTGCGGATTGCGGATTCCGTGCGACTGACGGGACGTTGCTTCGCGTTTCTAACCGTCGTTAAGCAAATTCCTGCGTCGGCGATGATACTGCGGCCAGGTTCGAGAAGAAGCGTTAAGCCATCCAGCAAGTGTGATGCATTTGATTCGTCGCCGAGTTTTCTGACCGCAGTCCATGCTTCCGCGATCGCATCCGATGGTTCGAAATCCGCGGCGAACATCTCACGCTGCTCGCGAGGGAATTCGGCCGATTGCGAACGGTCGCGGAGATAATTAACCGGAAAGCCTCCGCCGAGATTTATGTGTCCGAGCTTGACGCCGGTCTCTTCATAAACGCTCACAAGCGTTCTGAACAACATCTCGAAGGCTTCGGCATAGACGCTAGGCTCGGGATTTTGCGAGCCGATGTGGAGATGGATGCCGCGAAGGCCGATGTGCGGAGAATCTTTGTATTTGCGAAAAGCTTCGAAAGCTTCGTCGGGCATCATTCCGAATTTCGATGTCAGGAGTGCTGTCTGCAACCCGGAGTGCGTCCCGGTTTCGATCTCGGGCACGAGCCGCAAACTGACGTTCGCACGTTTGTCCAGACGCCTCGCCGTCTCTTCGATCAGCGACAGCTCATAGAGAGAATCGACCTGGATCGCATAGATGCCGGCACCGATCGCGTTCTCGATCTCCCAAACTTCCTTGCTCGTCCCGTTGAAAATTATCTGCTCGCCTGTGAAGCCGACTTTCAAAGCTTTCCAGAGTTCGCCGCCGGAATTCACCTCGATATCGATACCCGCATCTTTTACGGCTCTGAGAATTCCGAGTGTCGACATCGCCTTCGCGGCGTAGCAAATCTTCAGCGGGCAATCGATGACGGACGCACTCTTGCGAAGGCGATCAATGTTATGTCGGATGCGAGATTCGCTGTAGATGAACAAAGGAGTGCCGTGCTCGCGTGCGAGCTCAACCGCATCGACGCCGTCGATGTGGAGGTGATTATCGCGAACGTCAAGGAAGTTCTTTAATTCCCAGGCTGGGGTCATAAGAAAGAATCTGGCCGCGGATTTGCGCGGATGGCGCGGATAAGAAAGAAGAATTGTTTGATCCGCGACATCCGCGCAAATCCGCGGCAAAGAAAACTTATTTCTTCTGCAACTGAATTCCGGTCCCGCGCGGATGCAGGCCCGGAAGGGTGATCGGAAGATGGCCGGTGATGTCCTGCAATCCGAGGACTGCGCGGGCCGATGCTCGCTGCAGGCTGGGCATATCACCATACGCCACGACGTAGGTTTTCATCTCGGGAAACGAACCGAGAACGTACGGGTTGCCAAAGCTAATACCGATCACTGTTTTATTCGCAGCGAGAGCTTCGCGCAAAATTGCGGCACCGTTCTCCGGAACGCCGACGCTGTTCTTTGCACCCGAACGCACGCGGCCGTAAAGACCAACGACGACGATATCTGCTTCGGCGATCGCTTTCCGAGCCGCAACCACTTGTTCCTGCACGGAGTTCTCCTGAATATACGCGGCGGCAAACCGAAGCCCGTTCGCTCGCAGTGTGCCAACGAGCGGGCCCATCACCGATCCGCCGTCGAATCCATTCGAGATCCCGACGACCGCGATCTTCTTCGTGCGATCGAGCGGCAGAGCACCGCCGTCGTTTCGGGCCAGAGTGATCGCCTTCGTCGCGATCTCGTCCGTCAGCGCGATCGTTTCAGGATTCGAAACTATGCGGTCGATCGCATCAAGCGATGTCATTCGCTCTTTGAAAAGACCGAGCTCATGTTTCCATGCGAGCTGTCGCCGCACCGAATCATCAAGTTGCGACATCGGTATGCGTCCCGATGCGACGGCGGCTTTCAAACCGCGGAGCATTGCATCGACATCGGCCGGTTTTTCGAGAATGTCGGTCCCGGCGAGGAAAGCTCGAACGCCGGCCTCTTCCTGTGTGAAATAGATCGTGAGACCGCTCATCGACATCGCGTCGGAAACGATCAGACCCTTGAAGCCCATCTCTTTTCTGAGCAGATCTGTTTGGACTTTTGCGGAAAGCGTTGCCGGGATCGTCGCGGATTGGTTGACGATCTCGGCTCCGTGCTCGGCATCGCCCTGTATGAAATTCTTGAGCGGCTTTACTTCTTCGGGATCGATCTGCGGCAGAGCAATGTGAGCGATCATCACGGCACCGATGCCCGACTCGACAGCTTTGCGGAACGGGACAAGCTCGGTCTTCTCCAAACTCTCGCGTGAATGATCGATGATCGGCAAACCTCGATGCGAATCGACGGCCGTGTCGCCGTGCCCTGGAAAATGTTTAGCGGTCGCGATGACGCGCTGGCTCTGTATGCCCTCGGCGAACGCGATACCAAACTTCGCGACATCTTCCGGCGATTCGCCAAAGCTGCGAACGTTGATGACCGGGTTTGCCGCATTATTGTTTACATCGAAGACCGGTGCGTAAACATGCTGAATACCGATCGCACGTGCCTCGCGTCCCGTAACGACACCGACACGACGCGCGTAGTCCGGGTCGCCCGTTGCCGTTACCGCCATTGCCCAGGGGAAATTCGTCGCGTCCTCGAACCGCATTCCAATACCGGTTTCCGCATCGAGCGACATGAGCAAAGGAATGTCCGCGAGCTCTTGCATACGGTTTGCGAGGTGTGTTGTCTCGTAGATCGGAGCTCCGAAAAAGATGATTCCGCCGATCTTGTTTTCGACAACGTGACGTTTCAGATCTTTGAAAAACGCGCTCTCCTGATTCGCAAATCGTGCGTTGATGCCGACATGGATGACCTGACCGACCTTTTCGTCGACGGACATCTTCTTCAGCCGCTTGTCGGCGAAGTCCCAGGATTTTTTGGATGGCTCCAGTTTTTGCGACGCGGGTGATAAATGCGACGCGGAGACGGGGTGACGCGGTGACGCGGTGAGGGTGACTGCTTGTGCTAGCAGGAGCGTCGCCGCAATAGTTGCAACGAACTTTCTTCCTCGCGCCGTTTCGCCTGCGGTGTTGTTTCGCTCGATTGAGGGGAGATAACCACGAACCACACGAAGCACACGAAATGGAACCGCGAACTTACAAGAAACAACACTGAAAAGTTCGTTCGTGCGTTTCTTCGTTCGTGTCATTTCGTGTGATTTAGTGGTTCCAGTTCTTATACCTTTGAAACCTGAAACCAGGAACTTACACGAAAAAATACGAAAAGAAACGGACGGTTTCTTAAACTCGGACAGGCGGTTGCCAAATGGGGTCTCAAGAAATTTCATTTTCAGAACTTGGAATAATCAGACTTGCGACATAAGTAACGATCAGCGTCGTCATGCTGCCGATCAGAGCGTACCATGGCCATGCGATGACCGGACCGGCGACGATCTTGTTGGATGAAAGAAGAATGTAGGTCATCAGCAAAATGCTGACGGCCATTCCGACAAGCGCATGGACTTCCTTCGCACGCTTCAGGAACGCACCCACCAGGAACACGCCGAGGATCGGGCCGTTGATAAGCGACGCGACTGCGAGTGCAAGCCCGAGAGCCGAGCTGTTGACGTCCTTCAAACCGACGGCGATCGCGATCTGCACTATTCCGACGACGACCGTCAGAATTCCCGCGATCCGCATCAGGTGGCGGTCGGACGTATTCTTGGCGAACGGCTTGTAGATGTCGTTGACGGCGGTCGCGGCTATCGAGTTTAGCGACGACGAAAGAGCGGCAGCAAAGATCGCCGCGACGACCAGTCCTGCCAAGCCCGTGGGCATTTTCTGCGTGATGAAATCGGGGAAGACTTTATCGCCGCCGGTGAACGGGAACGCACCTGTCGCCGTGTCATATCCCGCCATCGAAAATGGCTCGTAGAAGGCAAACAACAACACGCCGATAAAAAGAAATCCGATAAATTGTCCAAGCACGACCGCACCCGAGCTCAATAACGCGGCGATAGCCGCCCTCGGTTTGTTGGTGCAAAGATAGCGCTGGACGAGAAACTGGTCGGTTCCGTGTGTCGACATCGTCAGGAAACATCCGCCGATCAGACCGCCCCAGAATGTGTAGGTCTTTGCGAGATCGAAGCTGAAATCGAAAACGTCGAACTTATCGAACTGCTGTCCGATCGCAACCGCACCGCTGAATCCGCCCTCAATGTTTTGGATCAGCACGACCGCCGCGGCGATCGCTCCTGCGATGTAGATTACGAGCTGAACGACCTCGATCCAGATCACGGCCTCCATCCCGCCGTAAAATGTGAAGAT
>JBBKXD010000274.1:0-10320 GCA_037969295.1 Pyrinomonadaceae bacterium
AAGTCAACTCCGATGTACAATGTCATTGCGGTTTCTCCTGTCAAAGAACGGATCTGTTTTTGTCGACATCGATTCTAATTCAATGTCGGGAGAAACCGTGTTTTATAGCATCACGAAATGACACGAAATCACACTAACTGGGTTACCCTCACTCGCGTTCCATGGATTCCTACGCTAAACTACTGCATCACCTAGTCATCATCTTGGGAAAAATTAAAAAGTGATCATAGAATCTTCTGCTCCGACGCGGGTCGATCTCGCCGGAGGAACCATTGATATACCCCCGCTATTTTTATTTCACGAAGGGGCAGCCACCGTTAATTTTGCAATAAGCCTCCTGGCAAAGTGCCGGATCGAGACGCGCGACGATTCGACGATCGTTCTCGAGTCTGTCGATCAGCGTGCGAAGTTTGAGACTAGTCTTGACCGCATGCACGAGTTGAGAGATGAACCTCGCCTCGAACTGCTCTCCAAGCTCGTGCACTTTTTCAAACCCGAAACCGGCTTTCACATGACGACCGAATCCGAGGCTCCGGCGGGTGCCGGCCTCGCAGGTTCTTCGACATTGAACATCGCGTGTATCGGTGCGCTGAATAAGCTTGTCGACGACCGCTACCCGCCCGATCGTTTTATACCGATCGCGGCGGCTGTCGAATGTCAGGTGATCCGTGTTCCGACCGGCTATCAGGATTACTACTCCGCGCAATATGGCGGTGCGGCGTGCATACATTTCGGGCCGGCTGGGATGCATCGCGAAGAGCTTGCGATAGACGTCGAGACGCTCCAGCGCCGAATCGTCGTCTGCTACACCGGCGAACCGCGCAATTCCGGGACGAACAACTGGGAGATCACCAAACGTCACATCGACGGCGACGCGGAAATGTTTGAGATCTTTGAAGGGATCCGCGATACGTCGATCGCAATGCGCGCAGCTCTGCTAAAAAACGACTGGAATGCCGTCGGCGAGATCCTGCTCGATGCTCATCCACAGCGAAAACGTCTTTCACCGCACATTACAACTCCGCAGATGGATATGCTGATCGACAAGGCGATGGCAAACGGTGCGATCGCTCCGAAAGTGTGTGGTGCGGGCGGCGGCGGATGCATGGCATTTTTCTGCGAGGATGGCCGTAAAGCTGATGTCGAAAAAGCGCTCGCCGCGGAGGCCGGTGTGAAGGTTCTGGATTGGAAAGTCGCGGAACGCGGGCTGGAAGTCAATTCGGAACCGAGGAGTTAGTCCCGGGAGACGGGAGACCGGAGGCGGGAGTCAGTACCGGGAGCGGTAGCGACCGGGGATCTTGACTCGTAGAGTCAATACCAGCGACCATAGGAACTAGAGTCGGGGAGTCAGTACCGGGAGCGATAGCGACCGGGGATTTGGCTTATGTGGAACGACACCGACACACCCCTCGCCTTTTTTATTTCCTTCCGTGCATACGGCACTTGGCTCCATGGAGACCCTCGTGGGTCGACTGATCGCCACAATAATTCGTTCGGATCGCCTCATTACCCTCCGATCGATCATTGGAATCAGATCAGCAAAGCAAGGTTAAAGCACGATCCGGTTACGCTTCGAGCATCCAGGCGCACGTGCGCAATGGAAGCCATCAAAGAGACTTGCGAAAAGCGCGGTTGGGGATTGCTTGCTATCAATGTTCGCACGAACCACGTTCATACTGTCGTCTCGGCACCGATGACAAATCCCGATAAGATCCTTTCCGCCTTCAAGGCAAATGCAACTCGAGAGATGAGGGAGAAGGGCTGTTGGCCGCACGAGCATTCGCCGTGGGCTGCGAAGGGAAGCAAGCGACGTCTGTGGCATGAGAAAAGCGTTGCTAGCGCAATCGACTATGTAATTAACGGCCAAGGTGACGACCTGCCCGACTTCGAATAAATCCCCGGTCGCTACCGCTCCCGGTACTGACTCGTGTGGCGAATACCGGTACTGACTCGTGTCGCATTCCCGTCCCCACTTTCCTGTCACAAAACTTTCCGATGTGGTGTTTACACTTTAGAAAGCGAAGTAAATCACTACACACCGGAGGTTTCCTGCCATGAAAACGACATCGATAATTATGCTCTTGTTGAAGGCGGCTATTGCGACCGCGCTATTATTCTTATCCACTACAATTCTGTTCGGCCAGGAAAAGGAGAACGTCGAAAAACTCGACAAGTACGCCTATAAAGCCGAGAAGATCAAGAACAAAGAGTTCTGCTCGGACGACAAATGGTCGAACGGCACCAAGGTATCGTTCAAGGAATTGCGCGAGATGACTTTGCCCGCCTCGCGTTCGCTCGCCGTCGACGGTGGAAAAAACGGCGGAGTGAAAGTTAGGGGCTCAGATCGTTCCGATATCCTTGTCCGCGCTTGTGTACAAACCTGGGATACGAGTGAAGAGGCTGCACGTGCCGTCGCCAGCGGAATCAGGATCTCAACAAACGGAACCGTGAAAGCGGAGGCCGCTACAAATGAACACTGGGGAGTTTCTTTTGAAGTTCTCGTCCCGCGTTCGATCGATCTAGATCTCAAGGCGCATAATGGCGGCATCGGCATCAGTTCGGTCGAAGGGCGTATTGAATTTGAGACAACGAACGGCGGTGTTCACCTGATGGATACAGCAGGCGACGTTCGCGGCCGAACAACAAACGGCGGAGTTCACGTCATACTTGCCGGCAACAGTTGGAAAGGCAGCGGACTCGACATCATTACGACTAACGGTGGTGTACATCTTTCGATGCCCGCGACTTACGCGGCGAACATCGAAACCGGAACGACCAACGGTGGGTTTCGCAGCGACATTCCCGCATTGAACGTCACCACAGAAGACGTGAAGGGTCCGGACAGACGTCAAAGGGCGACGCGTCTGAATACAGCTCTGAATGGCGGCGGTGCCCCGATACGTGTCATCACGACGAACGGCGGCGTCAATATCAGTTCGGCAAGTAAGGCTGTTTATTAAGCATCGGATCGACGGCTCCGTCTAGGAGCCGGATGTTGGCAGAACCGGCCAATAAAATGATTGAGCTCCGTCGGAGCGACACTCTATGTCGCTCCGACGGAGCTTCTCAATTTTCCAAACTCGGTACTACCAACATTTCGCTCCTAACGGAGCAAGCAAACTGATAAACCCACAAACATTTGCACCTAACGGAGCGCGCAAACTGATAAACCTAAATTCCCGTCCCGTTCTGCGAAATGGCGTGTGCGAGCGATCGAAAGATGTCACGGCCGTCGTTCGATCCTAATAACTCTTCACAGGCACGTTCCGGATGCGGCATCATCCCCAACACGTTCCGATCGAGGTTGCAGATACCCGCGATGTTCGAGAGCGCTCCGTTAGGATTTGAGTCGGGCGTCGTATCCCCATTCTCGTCGCAGTACCGAAACACGATTTGATTGTTCTCCCCGAGCGATTGGAACGTCGCATCGTCACAAACATAATTCCCTTCGGCGTGGGCGATCGGGATGGACAAAACCTCGCCGTTCTCGAGCTGGTTCGTGTAAGGAGTATTTTGATTCTCGATACGAATGCTGACGTGCTTGCACGCGAAATGGAGACCGGCGTTTCGCATCAACGCTCCGGGCAGCAAACCGCTTTCGCAAAGAATTTGAAATCCGTTACATATTCCGAAGACGAACTTTCCATCAGCGGCAAACTTCTTTATCGCGGTCATGACCGGCGAAAAGCGCGCGAGCGCACCGGCACGGAGATAATCGCCGTAAGAAAATCCTCCGGGCACGATGACCGCATCGTAGCTGCTCAGATCGGTTTCTTTGTGCCAGACAAAGTCGACCGGCTGACCGACATGCTTCGACACGACGTGATATGCATCGTGGTCGCAGTTGGAACCGGGAAATACAATTACTCCGAACTTCATAAATTAATGGTGAATGGTAAACGGTGAATGGTGAATGGTCTGCCCGATTCATTCATCATTCATCGTTCATCATTCATAATTTCCACCCTGTAGTCCTCAATGACCGGATTCGCCAAAACGTCTTTCGCGATCTTCTCCGCCGCGGTTTGCGCTTCGCTTTCAGTCACCGCGTCGTCCAGCGAGATCTCGAAATATTTCCCCTGCCGAACGTCGGCGATCTTTTCGAAACCCAACAACTCGATCGAATGATGTATCGCCTTTCCCTGAGGATCAAGCACGCTGGGTTTGAGCGTTACATATACTTTTGCTTTCATATTTCGGGTCCCAATAGAAATTGTAGATTCTGCCGCAGTTCGTTGTTTTAATCAACGTCTTGTGCTAACTTTCCCACAGTCTTTTTCTACCAATTTCCTGGAACAAATCGAACCCTAAGGAGAAAAGAATAAAAATATGGATAACATGTCCGGTGGAAAGTCTGCATTGGGACTCGATGTAAATGTCGCTAGTTTGCTTGCCTACATCCCGGTTTGCCTCGTCGGTCTCATAGTAAGCATTATTATTCTTGTAACTGACAAGACTAATAAAGTGGCTCGTTTCAACGCTTTTCAATCAATCCTCGTGCACGCCGTCTTTATCGTCCTCTACGTCGTGGTGATGATCTTCGGAGTGATGAGCGCGGCAGCGAATTCCACAATGCTCGGTCTGCTGACCATGCTGCTTTATGTTGGTTGGATCGTCGGGCTGCTTGGTATTTGTATTTTCTTGATGGTCAAAGCGTACAGCGGCAGCATATTCAAGCTTCCGGTGATCGGCGATATGGCCGACAAATGGTCTAACTAATCGAAAACTCGGGCGAAAACTTTTTCCACGTTTCGCAGATAGTGTTTTAAGTCAAAGACGCGGGCGATCTCTTCAGCCGAAAGGTTCAAGGCGATGTCCGCGTCGTTCGTTACAAGTTCCTGATAATTTCCGCCCTCATCCCAAACCTTCATCGCATTCCGCTGTGTGTAAGAATAGGCGTCCTCGCGTGACACACCTTTTTGCGTCAGCGCCAGCATCAGTTGTCCGCTAAAGATGAGTCCGCCCGTCAGGTTGAGGTTCTTCAGCATGTTTTCGGGATATACGACCAGCGTATCGAGCAGCGACGTCGTTTTCGCGAGAATGTAATCAAGTGTTGCCGACGAATCGGGCAGCACGATCCTTTCCGCCGATGAGTGCGAAATATCACGCTCGTGCCAGAGGGCGACATTCTCCAAACCGACTATCGAATTCGCCCGGACGGTCCGTGCCATTCCGCAAATTCGTTCCGACAAGATCGGATTTCGTTTGTGCGGCATAGCCGACGAGCCTTTTTGTCCTTTCTTGAAAGCTTCCTGCGCCTCGCGAACCTCGGTGCGTTGCCAATGACGAACTTGAAGCGCAATCTTCTCCAGGGTCGATGCGACGATCGCAAGCGTGCAGAGATATTCGGCGTAGCGATCGCGCTGAATGACCTGGGTCGAAACATCAGCCGCCTTCAGTCCGAGTTTCGCGCAAACTCGTTCCTCGACATCCGGTGAGAGATGCGCAAACGCACCGACGGCTCCGCTGATCTTTCCGACCGCAATGCGCTCTTTCGCTGTTTCCAAACGCGCCCTGTTCCGCTGCATTTCCGAATACCAAAGCGCCCATACCATACCAAACGATGTCGGCTCGGCGTGTATGCCGTGTGTCCGTCCGATCTGCGGTGTGTCTTTGAATTCGTACGCTCGGCGTTTCGCAACGGCGAGCAGGGCGTCAATCTTCGCAAGCAAGATGTCGCACGATTCCTTCAGCAGAAGTGCGTTCGCGGTGTCGACGACATCGCTCGATGTCAGGCCGTAATGAACGAACCGCGACGCTTCGCCGATGTTCTCCGCCAGGTTGGTTGTGAAGGCGATGACGTCGTGATCTGTCGTCTTCTCGATCTCGCCGATACGTTCGACGGTGAACGCGGCTTTCGATCTGATTTCTTCAAGCGCGTCCGCCGGGATCGTGCCGTCTTCGGCATGGACCTCGCAGACAGCGATCTCGACATCGAGCCAACTTTGAAATTTATTCTGCTGCGACCAGACTGCGCCCATCTCGGGCAATGTGTAACGTTCGATCATAAGTAAAAACTATTAAACGCGGAGTTCGCGGAGATCGCTGAGATCTATTCTCATACCGTCTCATCCTCCGCGATCTCGGCGATCTCTGCGTTAAGAAATACCTGCATCACTGGGCACGTCATGCTCCGGCTCATCCAACCCCTTCTCCACTACTTCTACGTTTTTATCGCCGAGCACATCCTGGATGTAGACCATCTGCACCAACACCATGATAACGGCTAACAAAGGCGTCGCTAAAACCAGTCCGAGTCCCCCGACGAGCACCGCGAGTGCAAGCTGAAATACGATGGTCAACGCGGGCGGCAATTCGACGGTCTCACGCTCGATCAAAGGCGTAACGATATTCGATTCGATAAGCTGTACACCGACGTAGAGTCCGAGCACATAAACCGCCGTGATCGGGCTCGCGATAAACGCAAGCAAAAGGGCCGGGAGGGCCGAGATGATCGGCCCGAAGTTCGGAATGAACGACAGCAACCCCGCGATCAGTCCGAGCGTCAGGGCGAGCGGTACGCCGAGGATCGAAAGGCCGATCCAGGTCAGGACGCCGATAAAGATCATCGACGCGAGCTTGCCGATCAGCCACCAGCGAAGTGTGTCGCCAACAGCCCGGATCACCTGAGTCGTACGATGTCGAAGCCGCTTCGGAAAGAGTTGTGTGAATCCGCGAATGTATAACCGCGGCTCGCTGGCGAAATAGACCGCAAGAAGGATGACGATAAAAAAATTCCCGACGGCTCCGACGGTCGTTGAGAATATGCCGCCGACACCGCTCAGCAGCGTCGACGCGTTGACGCTCTGCCGAACATCGTCGAAGCTGGGCAACTGCGCGATCAGTGTCCGGCCCCAGCCGAACTGCGATAGGTAACTCCCGACCGCCTGAACCGATCGCGGAAGGTCTTCGCGAAGGCGTTGCATCTGGTCCGTAACATCCGGAGCGAGAAAGCTGATTGCACCCGCGAGGACAGCGATCAACAGAGACGAAACTATCAGCACCAGCCACCCTTCGCCGATGTTGAGAAAACGCCCGAGAATCTCGGCCAGCCCGCGAAGCAAAATTGCGAGAAGCGACGCCGCGAAGATCAACAGGATCACGTCGAAAGTAAAATAGAGAAGCAGCAGGAGCAGAAGGGTCAAAACGGCAAACCCGATGGTGATCAAAACTCGCCCCGCAAATGTTTGATCTGATGTCCGTTCCGATTCCATCTAGATGATGCCTTTGTCGATAAGAAGCTCTGCGTTTAGGATCGCCGACCCGGCCGCGCCGCGAACGGTGTTATGACTCAGCGAGACAAAACGATAATCGAAAACATTGTCGGGAAATACGCGGCCGACAGTTATCGTCATCCCGTGCCCGTTGTCGCGATCGAGCCGCGGCTGCGGACGCGATGGTTCGTCAAGCACTTCAATAAAATGCTCAGGCGACGAGTGAAGCTTTAGCACCGGAAAATTCTTCATTGCATCGACAACGTCTTCGAGCGTCGAGTTCTGTTTCAGGTTTACACGCACCGACGCGGTGTGCCCGTCGATAACGTCGACGCGAAAGCATTGAGCCGAGACGCCGAAGTCAGCATTCGTGACACAACCGTCAGCAAAGTCGCCGAGTATTTTCTGAGCTTCGGTCTCGACCTTCGGCTCCTCACCCGCTATGTACGGAAGAACGTTGTCGGAAATGTCCATCGCCGAGACGCCCGGATAACCTGCGCCCGAGATCGCCTGCATCGTCGTGACGACCGCTGACTTAATGCCAAACTTTCGATGAAGTGCGGCGAGCGGCGGAGCAAAACTCGCGACCGCACAGTTCGGGTTAGTAACGATGAAACCTTTCCCAAACCCGCGCCGCTGCCGCTGCGTTTCGATCAGTCCCACGTGCTCGTGATTGATCTCGGGAATAAGAAGCGGCACATCGTCATCCATCCGATAACAGGACGAGTTGCTGATCACGGGAAAGCCGGCTCGTGCGAAAGCTTCTTCCGCTTCACGTGCGACTTTCGAAGGAAGACTCGAGAAGACGATGTCGCAATCCAGCGGCGGCTCGATCGGCTGGACCTCTATCTCGCGTACCGATTCCGGAATGACGCCGGAGAGTTTCCAGGCGCACGCTTCGACATAGGGCTTCCCTGCGGACCGGTCCGACGCCGCAAGCGCCGTGATCTCGAACTGCGGGTGTCCCTCGAGCAGCTGAACGAACCGTTGCCCTACAGTACCCGTGGCACCCAGTATTCCGACTCGATATCTTTTCACTATTTGTTAAGCGCTTCCTTCATTCGCCGAACACCTTCGGCCATCTGCTCTTCCGAATTGCAGAACGAGATCCGTAAAAATCCTTTTGCTTCCGTACCGAACGCGACGCCCGGGACGGTGATCACACGATTCTGCAAAAACTTTTCTGCGATCTCGACATCGTCACCTAGGCTTCGCACGTCGAGCATCGTGTAGAACGCTCCTTCGGGCGATGTCGCATTCAATCCAAGCTCGCTTTTGAAAAGATCGACGAGAAACTCGCCACGCTTTTTATAGACATCCCTGGCGTGGGCTTTTGCTTCCTCGGCCTCGACCGTCCACGCGAGCAGCGAAGCCTTTTGAGTGATCGTCGATGTACAAACCGTCGTGAATCCGTGGAGGACCTGAATGGCGTTGATCAACTCCGGATCTTTACACGCAGCCCACCCGAGGCGCCATCCCGTCATCGACAAACTTTTCGAGAGGCCGCTAATGACGATCGTCCTGTCGTAAAACTCACTAGCCGAATGCGGTCTTTCGCCAAAATACAGATCGCTATAAATCTCGTCGGAGATTAGCCAGATTCCAGTTCCTTCGAGAGCGGCGGCGATCTGCTTCAGATCATCCTCGGTCAGTATTTTCCCGGTCGGATTTGACGGCGAGATGACGACGGCGAGCCTGGTCTTTTCCGTAATTCTTGATTTGAAATCTGAAATATCAAATTTAAAACCATCATCCGCCGGCATGCGATAGTAGACCGGGGTTCCCTGGGCGATTCTCGTGCACGCATCGTAAGCCGGGAAGCTTGGATTCGGCAGCAGCACCTCATCGCCGGCATCGACCGTGCAAAGAAATGCGCCTGTCATAGCCTCCTGCGATCCGCAGGTAACGACGACGCCGGTGCGGGGCAGATCAAGATGCGGATACTGCGCCGCGATCTTATCGCGCAAGGCAGGAATTCCGGGATGCGACGTATAGCCATTTTGTTCGTCGCGTGCGACGCGGGCCGCCTCGTCCCGCATGAACTGCGGCGTAGGCAGATCTGGCTCGCCGAGTCCGAAGTTGATGCTATCCGGCAAAGCTCGTTCGAAAAACTGCCTGATCATCGTCGGCTGCAAGCCGCGAAGCCGCGCCGGAGGCCGGAAGCCGGTCGTCTCAATTTTCTCACCGCTGGCACTCATTCTTTGTTCGCCGGAGGCTCCGAACGTTCAAGATCGTCTTCGAGGTCTTCCCTTACATCGCCAACCTCGACATTGTATTCGCCTTCGGCCTGCGTGATCGGGTCGCCCGTCAACACACCACCGATAGTTTCGATCTTTCCAATTATCTTCTGTCCAAGACCGGTGACGTTATCCGCCAGGCCGCTCTCGTCACGATCGTCTTTTTCCTGTTCGCTCATTGTTTTGGGTTCCCGGTTCTATTCTAGGGGATTTTGCTGAAGTTGTCAGAACTCTGGATGCTGTGAATCTCTGATCAGCCTCCGTAAGCGACTGGAACGAAGGTATCTCGCGGGAGCGACCGGCATCTCTCACAATCTCGACCAGCCGAGTTCGGTCTTGCTGAACCGTTCTGTGGATGCCAGGTGAAATCCGGATTCCGGCTGTGAACATTGAAAACGTTGGACGGAAAGCCCGGGAAGATTGATCTCGAGAATATTAAACGAATTTTCTTCGCCACGCTCGCGCGTCGAAGCGGCCGTCCCCGCCTGTATGATCAGCGCCGAATAACCATTGTCGAGCCGGTAACGCCGTGCGGAGTGCACGATGTGACTGACGTGCAGATGGCCGGCGAGGAATACGTCCGCGCCGCATCCGACAAGCCGAGGCATCACCGTTTTCGCACGTCCGACAATATCGTCCTCGTCGAAGCCCTCGGGCAGATCAAACGGATGATGAGTTACGACGATCTTTACCGTGTGCTCTCCGGCCGGTTCGAGTTTCGCGATCGCATCTTCGACCTGCTCGTCGCTGATGCGTCCGCCTTTTATCGTCAGTGAACGCGCCGTATTCATTCCCACGACCGCTATCTCATCGTCGACAAAATCCGGCGCGAGATTCGCTGTAATATATTTCTTGAATTTGGTCAGCGG
>JBBKXD010000275.1:0-5920 GCA_037969295.1 Pyrinomonadaceae bacterium
TATTTCACGATCCACGCCGGCGTTCGTCTGCCTTATATTCCTATGACCGCGAAACGCACGACCGGAATCGTCAGCCGCGGCGGATCGATCATGGCGAAATGGTGCCTCGCACATCACGAAGAGAGTTTTCTCTACACGCGATTCCGCGAGATCTGCGAGATCATGCGGACATACGATGTCAGCTTCTCACTCGGTGACGGCCTGCGGCCGGGATCGATCGCCGATGCTAACGACGAAGCTCAATTCGCCGAGCTCGACACGCTAGGCGAGCTAACGAAGATCGCGTGGGAGATGGATTGCCAGACGATGATCGAGGGACCCGGACACGTGCCGATGCACTTGATCAAAGAGAATATGGACAAGCAGCTCGAGGTGTGCGGCGAGGCTCCGTTCTACACGCTCGGGCCGCTGACGACCGACATCGCACCCGGCTATGATCACATCACTTCCGGCATCGGCGCGGCGATGATCGGATGGTTTGGTACGGCGATGCTTTGCTACGTCACGCCCAAGGAACATCTCGGCCTGCCGAACAAACAGGACGTGAAAGAAGGCGTCATAACATACAAGCTCGCTGCTCACGCCGCCGATCTCGCGAAGGGGCATCCCGGTGCGCAGTACCGCGACAACGCACTTTCGAAAGCGCGGTTCGAGTTTCGCTGGGACGATCAGTTCAATCTCGGTCTCGATCCGGAAAAGGCGAAGGAGTTTCACGACGAGACACTACCCGCCGAAGGCGCAAAGCTCGCGCACTTCTGCTCGATGTGCGGCCCGCACTTCTGCTCGATGAAGATCACTCAGGACGTCCGCGAGTACGCGAACGCGCAGAACATCGAGGCCGAGAAAGCGCTTGCCGTAGGTATGAGCGAGAAGGCGAAGGAGTTTTTGGATACCGGCGGGGAGATCTATAAATAACTGTGAACGGGACTGTGAGTGACGAGTGATGAGTAATGAGTGGTCAAACACTATCGTCACCATCCCTCACCCTTCACCCTTCTTGCGGCTCTGCCGCCCGATGAGCGGAAGGGCTCAGCCCTTCCGGCACTTCAAAAATCTTCGGAGGCTATGCCTCCGAGCGGCGGCGGAGCCGCCATGAGATATTCCACCGCGACGGAAAGGCAGAGCCTTTCCGCTCATCGGGCGGCAAGCCGCAAGAAGCTTGCTTCAGAAGTGAGCTTCAAGAGCCTTGCTTCAGAGGTTACCCATCTTTCATCCGGCGACTCATGTCTATCTTTCGATCACCTGACAAACGCTGACGGGATCGGTTTATCTCCACCGGTGCCGAACGTGACAGCTTCCACTGATCCTGACTGCGATCTCATCATCCACCAAACGCCGTTCCTGAAAACCGCCGCGTCCGCGCGTCCATCGCCGTCGTAATCGGCTGGAGCAGGAATGTCTTTCGCGAGCCCGAACTGAAATGCTGTGAACCCCAGCGTGGAGCGCAAGAGATACCAGATGCCGCTGCGAAACACTGCGAGATCGGTCTTTCCGTCCGCGTCGTAATCCGCCGGGACGAGCGTGTCGCTTGCCAAGCCGAAGTTGACCGCAAAAAGCTGTGCGTCGGAGCTCTTGCGCACATACCACGTTCCGTTCGACGGTCGATAGACCGCCGCATCGGTACGTCCGTCGCCGTCATAATCGCCTGCGACCGGCTTGTCACCCGAAACTCCCCACGGGAGAAACGTGACATTGCTCTGCGGATTTCCCATCGACGCGCGGTAGTAGAACGTGCCCTGCGCGCCGGGGCGATAAACGGCGACATCCGCTTTGCCATCGCCGTCGAAATCACCGCCCGTCGGAATGTCGCCCGCGAGACCAAAATTCTCGATACGCACCGTAGCATTGAAACTATTGAGGACGTAAAAGTTCCTGTCCGACTCTCGCCACACCGCAAGATCTGTCTTCAGGTCGCCATCGTAATCCGCCGGCGCGAGAATATCGGTCGATAGTCCCCACTGCGGGGTCCACAAACCGTCGGTCGAACGAAGCAGATACCAGAAGCCTCCGACCGGTCGGAAGAACGAGGGATCCGAGCGAGCGTCGCCGTCAAAATCAAACGCTGTCCGTCGCGGCACCGCGATAGGCTGCCAATCGGGTAACGTGTCAAATTGTGTGGTTAGTCTTACCGAATTTGCGTAGATGCCTTGAGCGGGTACGAATGGATTGCTACCTACGACTTTCGTGCCGTCGGGCGAATATGTCGGTTTACGGCCTGCGTTGGGAATTTGGACGCGGTTTGTGCCGTCGGCGTTCATCGTCCAGGTCTGTTGCGTCGTTATGTCGCTGCCATAGGTGAAAATGATTCCTTGTCCGTTGGGCGAATATGACGGGTGATTGTAATAGTGGCTTGCTCCCGGCGGATTTGTAAATTGTTGTTGATTCGTGCCGTCCGCGTTCATCACCCAAAGTTGATTCGGTGCGCTCGCCGCGGACGGACCGGCTACGAAAATTATCTTCTGTCCGTCGGGCGAAAACGCCGGGACGTTTTGGTACAGCGTGTCGTTTGTCAGGCGCACTTGGTTTGTGCCGTCGGCATTCATTTTATAAATTTCGTTGTTGCCGTCGCGGTTGCTGATGAAAACGATTGATGCGCCGTCAGGCGAATAATAGGGCTCAGTCTCCGAAGCCGAATTGTTCGTCAAACGCACGGGATTCGCGCCGTCTGCG
The DNA here is from genome assembly GCA_037969295.1 of Pyrinomonadaceae bacterium. Lineage (GTDB taxonomy): Bacteria > Acidobacteriota > Blastocatellia > Pyrinomonadales > Pyrinomonadaceae > OLB17. The sequence goes on from JBBKXD010000275.1 coordinate 2,671, forward strand.
TCCATTCGATAAATCTCGTAATTGCCGTCGCGGTTTGTCGAAAAAGCCATTTTCAAACCATCGGGCGAATAGTTTGGATCGGTGTCAATTGCCGCGCTGTTGGTGATGTTCGTCTGATTTGTGCCGTCCGAATTCATCGTGAAAATTTCCCCAGGGTCGCGGACAAACGCGATCTGCCCGTTCACAGCGCATATCGATCCCGAACAAACTCCGAAGCCGGTGAAGTCGGCGATCCTATTGCCGTCAATGTTGCTGAAAGTCCGGTGCGGAGGCGTGAAGTAATGATTGAGCATCGACGGCGAAACCGTATAGCTGCCGCCGGGCTGGAGACCGGAGAATTGGTAATTCCCGGCCGCGTCGGTTGTCGCAACGGCGTTCGTCGTTCCACCGAGATTTACCGTCGCACCGGCCAAACTTACACCGGTACGCGTGATGCGTCCGCTGATAGTAAACGTATTCGGCGGTTGCGCGACGGGCTGCCACGACGGATTATCGTGCCGCGAAAAAATGGAAGCGGTGGTTTGGGTGTCGGCGATAATTCTCACCTGATTTGCACCGGTCACATCCATCACATAGATCCCTGACGGGGCCGCCGCACGCCGAAATGCGATCGTCGTGCCGTCCGGCGACCAGGACGGGTTAACGTCGCCCGGGACGGTTGTCAGATTAATCTCATTGGTGCCGTTGGCATTGACGACAGCGATGCCGCTTCCGCCTTTCGAGAAGACGATCCGTGCGCCGTCCGGCGACCATGCCGGGTCCGCATCCGTCGAAGCGTTAGTCGTGACACGCATTTCGTTCGACCCATCCGCGTTTATTTTCCAGATCTCGCCGTCGCTGACGAAGGCGAGCCTTGATCCGTCGGCTGACCAGATCGGATCGCTCGGCGATGCCTGAGTGATTCCCGGAAACTGGATCTGATTCGAGCCGTCGGCGTTCATCATCCAGATCTGACCGCCGCGTTCATAGGCGATCTTACCGCTCACCGACCAGGAGGGATTGGCTTCATTAACACCCATCGTGTTCGAAAGATTTATCTGATTGTTGCCGTCCGCGTCCATCACAAAGACGTCAGAGCCCTCGCCCTCCCTGACGAAAACGATTCGCCCATCCGGTGCCCATGAGGGTTCGCTCGCTGGTGGGAAGTTCGTCACCCCGACTGCGCCGGTCCCGTCCGCATTTGCGGTGTTGATAGCGAGCTGCGGTCCGGAGAATGTCCCAACGAGTGTCGAGTAAACTATTCTTCCAAGTAAAAGATTCTGATCCGGCGGAGTCTCGCCCGCGTCGGTCTTCGCGGAAACGGTAAAGAAATAAAGGCTGCCGAGTACGACTAATAGCAGTCCGCCCAAAATACGGGCGCAACGCCCAAGCGAGAGGAAATTCGAGTTGTATCTGTTCATGAAGGTCTGCTCCAGGCTTTTGAGATCGTTTTTGGTAATCGCTATTGTATTCTGCGATGTCCCGAAAAGAGAAGGGCTGATTTCTCAACAACCGGGGGTTTGTCGAGACCAGCGGCTGGATCTATAAATAGTGGAGAACGGTGGATCGAGAACATTCCGCAATCCGCAATCCGCAATCCCCATCGACTCGATAGACTCGCTCGACTCGACAGACTCGACAGACTCGACAGACTCGACAGACTCGACAGACTCGATAGACTCGATAGACTCGACAGACTCGATAGACTCGACAGACTCGACAGACTCGCCAGACTCGCCAGACTCGATAGACTCGCCAGACTCGCTAGACCAGATAGACTCGATAGACTATTCTTATCCCGTGACGCCTGACGCGGCCCGGGATCCTATCGAACAGCCAGACAAACAGACACGATCCACAGTGGGAATGACAACGAAGGTTGTCAAAGGCTCGCGTGGCAACCAATTGACGCTCACCTCAGCAAGGTTTAAACTTTCTTCTTGCTCACATTTCCAGTTTTCCTTTAAATGAGTCCTGTCATCGAAAAGCAGCCCTTTAACCCTAATTCACCTACAGTCGAGAGCCCCTCGAATTGTGAATTAACCAAACTTCCCGAAAAGCCGCTAGTCGTGATCGAACCTAGTCGGGGTCGAATCCCCGTGAACCTGAAGGAACTTTGGAACTACCGAGACTTGCTGCACATCCTCACGATGCGCGATATCAAGGTGCGCTACAAGCAGACTTTGCTCGGCGCCGCATGGGCCATTATTCAGCCGCTGTTCACCATGCTGATATTTTCACTATTTTTTGGGCGACTTGCCGGAATGCCGTCCGACGGAATTCCTTATCCTGTCTTTGCATTCGCAGGACTGTTGCCTTGGATCTTTTTCTCCAACGCGGTGAACAATAGTGGAAATAGTTTAATTGGCAACTCAAACTTAATAACGAAGGTCTATTTTCCTCGGATGATAATCCCGCTCGCCTCTGTCGCCTCAGGTCTTTTGGACTTTGCGATCTCTTTCGCCGTTCTTCTTCTGATCATGGTGTATTACGGCGTGGGTTTCTCGATAACGTTACTGATGCTGCCGCTGCTGGTAGTTTTGACAAGTCTTTTGGCTGTTGGGATCGGTATGTGGATGTCTGCAATGAATGTAAAGTACCGCGATATCCGATACGCTCTTCCGTTCCTCATACAGCTTGGCCTCTTTGCGACACCAATCATTTATCCACTGAGCATCGTTCCCGAAAGATGGCGCCCGTTGATGGCATTGAACCCGCTTACCGGACAGATCGAGGCATACCGTGCGGCCATCTTTGGTCGGGATTTCGATTGGTTTTCGCTCGGTGTCTCTGTTGTTCTCACTTTTGGGATCTTGTTCTATGCGGCATTTGCGTTCAAGAAAATGGAACGATCCTTCGCTGATCTTGTTTGACGGATGAGACCCATCATTCACATAGAAAACCTCGGTAAGCAATACACGATCGGTGCTAAAGCGGAGCCTTACTCAACTTTGCGCGAATCCGTTGTGAGAGCTGTGCGCAAGCCGTTTCGCCGCAATGGATCAAGGACCGGCGATTCGAAATTTTGGGCGCTAAAGGATGTGACCTTTGACGTGATGCCCGGGGAGGTTGTCGGGATCATTGGACGTAATGGTGCCGGGAAATCAACGTTGCTAAAAATTCTTTCCCGCATCACCGAACCGACTACCGGCCGGGTTGAGCTTTACGGACGCGTCGGAAGTTTGCTCGAGGTCGGCACAGGTTTTCATCCTGAACTGACTGGCCGCGAAAATATCTATCTTAACGGCGCGATCCTCGGAATGCGTCAGGA
>JBBKXD010000276.1:0-3983 GCA_037969295.1 Pyrinomonadaceae bacterium
GTCCTTTCGCTATTTGAAAAACAGGTCTATCCGCATCGAGTAAATGAGAAAGGCGAGGCCGAAGTTCCATACGATGTCGCGGGCTGGACGCTCCCGCTGCAGATGGGCGTCGAAACGTATGAGGTTTGGGACATCCGCGATCTCGAGAAGTATCGTGGAACGCTTCAGCGAGTACCGCATTGGAACTATCCGCGAGCGATCTTAAATCTCATACAATCCGGAATTCCTTTTCCGAAGCTGACCAATCCGCTGAAGACGAATCCAAAGATCGGATTATATAAACCTTTCACGTCTTCGATGGACGAAGGCTGGACGCGTTTCGTTTTCGATACACACCAGATTCCTTATCGCTCAATTTCAAATGACGACTTTCGTGCGGGGCGTTTGGATTACGATGTGATAATTCTCGCCGCCGACAGCGAGAGCACGATCGTCAACGGCCTCAGTGCCGATCGTTATCCAACGGAGTTCGCCGGCGGTATCGGTGACGCAGGCGTCGAGAATCTGAAAAAGTTCGTCGATCGCGGCGGCAAACTTATTTGTTTCGACGATTCGTGTGAACTGGTGATCAAGAGATTTGGCTTGCCCTTGCGAAATGTATTGAGCGGCCTCAAGCGAAACGAGTTTTACAATCCCGGATCAATCGTGAAGTTGAACGTCGACACGCGTCATCCCTACGCGAAAGGAATGCTCGAAGAAACACCGGCGTATTTCATCACGAGCTCCGCGTTCGATGTTCCGAGCTCCCCTCCTTGTTTAGGAGGGGTGCCCGCAGGGCGGGGTGGTAGTCCAGACGAAAGCGCCCGTTACGCGGAAGTCTCAGTCGGATGTCCGAGAATCATCGCCCGCTACGCCGAAAAAGACGCCCTGTTATCCGGCTGGATGCTCGGCGAAAAATACCTAAACGGAAAAGCCGCCCTTGTAGAAGTTAGCTACGGCAAAGGTAAGATCACCCTCTTCGCCTTCCGCCCCCAACACCGCGGCCAAACGTTCGGGACCTTTCCGTTTATCTTCAACGCACTTGAGAAATAGGATGATGAAGCTTATTACCCGCACGCCGACTCCACACCGCGAACATGTAACGACCGTGTGACTTATCCGGGAGTTCGCCGCAGCTTAGCTTAGAACGCTTAGCACTTCTTACCTAAAAGCTCACTCGCCACTCCTGCTTCTTTGACCCTTCAATTCGAGCATCAGTAAACCCGTTCTTCTTAAAACTACTGCGGTTCTCGGGCTGACCGAAACTCTCGACGAATGTCTTGCCGATATTGGGTGAGCGGATTAAAAGGGTTTGGTTCTTAGTACCAACCGCGCTGATCTTGATGCCCGGATATTGCGGCTCGTATCGCTGCTGTCTACCAGTCGCAAAAGCTTCACGCATCCTTATTGCATCCCGCTCGGCGTCTATCGTCGAGATCGCAGGAGTCGGCGCTTGGATTTGCGGCTGTTTTTGCTTGTTGACAAATATTGCAATTATTCCACCGAGACCGATTAGGCCCGTTAATACGCCTGCAGCGATGAGCTCTCGCTGATAATCCGAAATGAAATATGCAGAGCGCTCTTGAAGTGTACTGCCGGCGCGGTCAACCCGAACCTGTTCCGCGATCTGAGCCCGTTGCTGTGCTTCGGAAATCCGAATCTGCTTCAATCGCGGATTTGCTAGATACTCGGTGGCGTCGCTGTATCCGCAAAATGAACAACGCCAGGGCGGGTTATAGGTCGCTGAAATAAGAGCCCAAACGGGAAGCCATAAACCACACAGAAAAACGGACGCCAAAATGTGAGGCGTATGATTCATCGGCGGCCGCTGAAACAGCTTCATTTGCTGGCAGCTAGGACAATAGAAAGATGTTTGATCCATGTTCCTGGATTCGCGATCAATGCATCGCCCTGGAATCTCTCCAACGACGGTTTCCTACAAACCAATCGCCGGCATTTCATTCCACGTACGCCCTTCTAACTCTCGACCGTTGCGTTTTTTTTGTACTCCGCCCCATTGTTTGAAGAAGAATGGGACTTCCGCGACGGCACATTGTTGTCGAATGTCGATGACCCAGCTCGAAAGCATTGGCCTAGCTCCGAACCCGCTCTCTCCCCCGACAATCACCCAGTCTATTCCAGTCAAATCTAAATCGATCAGCGGCCCAAGCAGCGGCTCCAATGAAAGAAACTTTGTTTTTGCGTCGGTACCGCGCAACCTATCGATTCGAGGAACATATTTCTTACTCTCAACCGAAACCCCCATCCATATGTTTGGCGACCAATCTAGAAGGGGCGCGAGTTGCGCGAGCCTGTCGGCTCGTTTTGTAAGAACCTGGAATCGGTGCCAGTGGGCTCGCTTCATTACGTCGAACACTTCTTGTATATATTCGAGAGGGACGTTCTTATGAAAAAGATCACTCATCGAATTCACGAAGATCGTTTGAGGCTTTTTCCACTTGATCGGGAGGGCGAGCATGTGGGGTTGCAACGTGAGCTTGAAACCATTCTTATAGTTCTTCTGACCCATCGCCTTGAGGCGCTTTGACATGCGCTCCGCATAGCAGTTTTTACACCCTGGACTAATCTTGTCACAGCCAGTAACCGGATTCCACGTGGACTCTGTCCATTCAATTGTTGACCTTGCCATGACTATTCCTTTCCCAAAATATGCTGCGCAATCTTTACGGCAATCGGGGCTCCTTTAGGATTGCCGGCGGCAAAACAAAGCAAAAACATCGGTGAATTCGCTGAGTTTCGCATGATTAAGGGCTTCTCCGCCACATTAGCAAATACCGTCTGCAGTCGTCTGACGAAATACCTCGTAATCGCGCCAAACGGATCGGAAGTTTTTGAAAAAGCGATTGATGGACTATCTCGAAAAAGTGTGTTGTGTTCCGTCGCCTGATAAATCTCATCGAACCATTTTGCTTCTCCGAAGAGTGTATCAAGTCTTCGTTTTCTACCTGGCCTAATTTGTCCGTTTCGATTTAGCAATCTATTCACAGTGCCAAGTGGAAAAAGAATCCACAAGTCAATGGCTCTGGTGTTCGCAATTGCCCTAATAGTTTCCCAAGTTACCTGTGTACCGTATGGATCGAGAAACATAACTCCGCGACGCTGAGCCCTTATCCAGTCTGGTCGACAAAGATCCTGCACATGCGAATTCGCCTCGCCACAGATCACCTCAATCGAGGTGGCAAGATTGGGAAAATCCACTTTCAATCGTTCCAGGTCACGGCATCGGGCTCTATGCTTTTCGATAAACGTATAGCGTGCGAATGGAGGCGTCGTCTGGAGCGCCACCCGAGCCGACCCGTCTATGAAGTCGCGGAGAATAACGGTCTCATCCGTATCGAACAGGGTTTGCGCAGGCATATCGATTTTTCGAGTAACGAAGCCATTTCCTGCAAACGCATCAATGTATTCTAGTGTGAACTTTTGGTTCTTCAGGGCGGTGAGATAGGCCGCAAGATACGCCTCAACTTTTTCGAGCTTGTCTCTTGTCCAAGAATCTATGTTTCCGAATTTGTGGGACATGGGAATGACGGCACTAAATTTGGTTAGCATACTCTCGGTCGAGACTCAGTGCAACGATAAATCTGGGGCATTGTCGCGATTATCGTTAACCTCTAGGGCGGCTCGCCGCCCGATGAGCGGAAGGGCTGTGCACTTCCGGGAGATATTTATTTAGTTCGGAGGCTCAGCCTCCGATTTGTTTTGGTGGCGTGGACGGAAAGGCGGAGCCTCTCCGCTCATCGGCGGGCGGAGCCCGTTCGTGTTCTTAGAAGCTCCCCACCTGGATAGTGGCGGCCGCTTCGGTGACGGGTCAGGTCAGAACCGCGAGCGGTAGCGACCGGGTGACCGGTGGGATTCGAGTCAACAAGGGGAAACCCAGTCGCTACCGCTCCCGGTTCTGACAAGCGTCTCCTCGCAAAGCCTCGGGCACCCCTAATGTCCAGAACGGGAACTTTAGTTTGATTCGTGGTTCGGATATTAAGAAA
>JBBKXD010000277.1:0-3797 GCA_037969295.1 Pyrinomonadaceae bacterium
CCCGCAAACTTGTGCGAAAAAACACGACCGCCGATACGATCGCGCGCTTCGAGGACGATAACCCGCCATCCGGCATTTTTTAGCTTGTATGCTGCAGCAAGCCCGGCGAAACCCGCTCCGATGACGATGCATGTTTTCGGACGCCGTTGCGTGAAGACCGCGGGTGCGAGAACGATGCCCGCCGCCGTAGCCCCGAGCGTCTTTAGGAAATTGCGGCGCGATGGGTCCTGGGTGTCGTCGTTAGACATGGTGCATGGTTTTTGACGGTGGTCTTTCATTAATTAATTACGTAATTAAGTAATTCAGTAATTACTTAATGAAAAGATGTTCTGTACTCTATCTGCGAAAACCCGTGACAAGATCGGCTCCGACGATCTGGGCTTCGACGGTATGCGGCGGGCCTTCCCAACCGCGCTGCACCTTGATCATGACGATCGCGACGCGATTCTCAAACGGGCTTTTGAAAGCACCCGCGACGGCGACATCGAGCGGTGAGACGTACATCTCGTCGGCCTTGTATGCCGCAGTGAATATACTCTTCTTTCCCAATCGAGGAGTACTGAATTCCAGTACGACGCTCTTGACCCGTTCCATGTCGTCGGCGTCATTTCCTTTACGCGCCGTAACCTTTGCCGTGTAGGTCTTGCCGCCGGATACGAAGGTGCGGCCGAGCAGAGCGAAACGGGATCGCGGAACGATGCCGTGCTCGCGAAGTTTTTCGGAAAACATTTTCTGATTGCGTCGCCACAACTTTCGCATGTCATCCGGTATCGACTCACCCTTATCGTCGATATGACTTTCGGGCTCGTTTCTAAATTTCCAGAGCTCCTTGTCGGTTCGCAGATCCTGGATCACCAGCTCCGCAAAGTAGCATCCGCAGGCCTCGTCAACAGGCTCGACATAGTAGGCGAACTTGCCGTCGCTCGACCAACCTATCGGATAAAACCCGTCGGTATAGAGGAGTTGATAGGGCTCTCGGCCGTAATAGCGTGGGAAGGTTCGACGAACGATGGGGTCGAGATTTACGGCTCGCGGCTGATCATAGAGTGCTGAGGCGTTGGTCGACTGACTAATCGCGAAGATCGGTGTGAATACCGCGATCAAAAGAAGAGTTGCTCCGTATGCGAGTTGTTTTAGCATTCGTGAATTATTTAGACCACCGACGTATACCGACGAATGTCCGGTGCCGTTGTCAAGAGTTCGGCGGCTTTCGATTGAAACGTGCGAATGTGCTCAGACTGAAGATGCTCGTCGAGCGCCGCGTCGGTCGTCCATTCTTCGATGAATGTGAAGTCCGTCGGGTCACCATTATTTTGCGCCAGCTCGTAGGAGAGGCAGCCTTTCTCGGCACGGGTTGGTTCGATCAGTGCCAATAATGCAGCGCGCGTTTCTTCGATCTTGTCCGGCCGTGCCGTCAGGTGCGCGACAACTTTCAGCGTTCTTGTCGTCATTGATCTTGCTAGATGATCGTCGTGACGATCTCGCGAATACTTCTCTGCAGTTCCCGGTCATCGGTGATCGGCGCGACTATCGCGACCTCGGCGGCATCGATCGGCGAAATTCCTTTCGCGATCATCTGCGCGGCGTAGATCAACAGCCGGGTCGAGACACCTTCTTCCAGCCCGTGTCCGCGCAGGTTCCGCACCTTATGCCCGATCTTTACCAGATCGCGCGCCATCTCTTCATCGATGCCGCCTTCTTTTGCGACGATCTCAGTCTCGGCGTCCATGCCCGGGTAATCGAATTCCATCGCGATGAAACGCTGACGTGTCGATTGTTTGAGATCTTTGAGGATGGACTGGTAACCGGGGTTGTAGGACACGACGAGCATAAACTCCGGCGGGGCCTCGATCACCGTTCCGCGCTTTTCAATCGGCAGCCGACGCCGATCATCCGTCAGCGGATGAATTATCACGACCGTGTCTTTGCGGGCTTCGACAACTTCGTCGAGATAGCAGATCGCACCGGCCCGTACGGCACTTGTGAGCGGGCCGTCATGCCAGACAGTCTCTTCGCCTTCGAGCAGAAAGCGTCCGACAAGATCGGTCGACGAAAGGTCTTCGTGACAAGCAACCGTTATCAGCGGGCGTCCCATTTTATACGCCATGTATTCGACGAAACGCGTCTTTCCGCAACCCGTCGGCCCTTTTAGCATTGCCGGCAGGCGAGCCGCATATGCAGCCTCGAAGAGTTCGACCTCGCGTCCGATCGGCAGATAGAACGGTTCGTCCGCCACCTTGTATTTTTCGACTGCTAATTCCATTCGGCGATTATTTTCTCACATCTTGCGACAGAAAAAACTTTGGACAAACTAAAAAGTGAAAGGTAAAAACTGAAAATTCTTCTTCAGTTATTAGTTTTTAGTTTTTAGTTTTTACTTTCTCCGGAAGGTTGTTTTCTACGCCTGGAATTTGTCCCAGTCTCCCCACACCGCGAAAGTCGCTCCGACCTGCTGAATGTTGAAGAAGAGTGTCTTTCCGTCCGGAGAGAATGTCGCGCCGGCAAACTCGCTCTTTGACAGATTCGGCACGATGTTTTTTGCGAAATCGGTCATCTTACCGTCGGGCGTGAGTATCCGGACAAAGTTATCGGGCGTGCCGCCCTCGCCTACATAATTGCTGTCCTCGCAGATGAACAGCAGCCGGCTGTCCGGCATCAGACAGATGTTGTCCGGCATGTCGAGGATCTCGCGGCTCGGCGACTCAAACATCAGCGTGAGACGGCCTTCATCGCGATTCACAGTGTCGTAGCGCCAGATCTGCCCGCCCTTGTTATTGCCGCCGCTCGTCGACGTAAAATAAATGCGTCCGTCGCTGTCGGCGCAGCAACCTTCTAATCGTGCGAAAACAGCGCCGCCCTTTGCCCTGCCCTGTTTGGATACTGCCTGCGTATCAACGTCGGCCGCCGCGGGATCCGGATCGTCGATCGTCACCCAGACCGTATCCATAATTCTGAGCTGCGTCTGACCGGTGCGGGTGTCGTAGTTCGCGTGGCCCTTCACCGCAAGCATCTGCAGAACTCCACCTTCGGCAAGCCGCTTACTCCGCTTCGGAAGGAACCGGTAAAAGCCGCACGGGTTGAGATCTTCGGTTAGATAGATGATCGAGGTCTTTCGATCGACGGCTATTGCTTCGTGCTCAAACCTTCCCATCGCCTTTAAGGGCACCGCCGGCAGATTGTTGTTCGCCGACGCAAAAACCTCAAAACAATAGCCGTGTGGTTTCGGAAAGCCACCGGTCTTGACGCCAGTCGCGCTCGTACGAATCGCCGACCCGATCGTCGTTTCCTCGCATGAGATCCAACTTCCCCAGGGCGTCGGGCCGCCGGAGCAATTAACCAGAGTCCCGGAGAGGCTAACGAAATCGCGAACGATCTGGCGAGTCTTCCGATCGATAACGAGGGTCGTGGTTCCGCCGCCCGCGGTTTCGTCGTAATGGTTACCGGATCCGATGGCGCTGCCGGGTCTGGGGATCTTTCCGCCCGTGATCTCGTGATTTCGAACGATCCGTAATTCGTTCCCGACCTTAAACGTCGCCATTCCGTCATGAAGACGCGGCGTCGGTCGGCCGTCGGTCAGCGGCGATTCGGCCCGGCCGATAATGTTGTACTCAAAACCACGCGGCAGAGCGAGAAAGGTTTCGCGGGTATTCTTGCTCGCGGTCGGCAGCAGCTCGCCATAGCCCGATGATCGAAGCTTTGTAAGATCGCCGGTCGCCGCAAATGTCTCTGCTCGACGTGAAAGTCCGCTGCACGCTAAGGCGAGGCCGCCGGATGACATGCCAAGAATCGAGATAAAG
>JBBKXD010000278.1:0-13776 GCA_037969295.1 Pyrinomonadaceae bacterium
CGGCCGAAAGGTTTTTCAAAAATGAAGCGCCGCCAGTTTCCGTTTTCCTCGCGCCCGAGTCCGTTCTTCACGATCTTTTTCGCGACGTTCGCAAACAGTTCAGGCGGGATCGCCATGTAGTAAAAGAAATTCTCAGGAATGTCGTGTTTGGAGCAGACCTCGGCAAGGAGATCCTTCACGTCTTTGAACAATTTCTTGTCGTCATCAAAATCTCCGCCGGTATAGAACGTCCGACTGCAGAACCAATCCAGCAACTCGTCGTCCGGATTCACCCCCGCAAATTCCTTCAGATTCTCGTGCATCTCGTCGCGAAATTGCTCGGATTTCATTTCCTGCCGGCCAACGCCGACGATCGCGAAATTTGCCGGCAGAAATTTGTCGCGAGCGAGATTATAGAGTGCGGGGAAGAGCTTACGTTTCGTGAGGTCGCCAGTTGCGCCGAAGATGACCATCACGCACGGCTCAGCGGTTTTTTGAGTTTTGGACATCAGGAAGATTTTGCCACAGTAAGAAGATTTGCCACAGAGGACACCGAGGAGCGAACGTGGATTTTCGTAATGCCGTCGGTGCGGGACCTTAAATAAAAACTCTCTGTGTGCTCAGTGGCTAGATCTTTAGTTTTCTCCTGAGCGCAAGCTCTCTCTTATTCATCTCGCCATCGTCGGTTTCGTGATCGTAGCCGCAGAGGTGTAACAGGCCGTGGAGGATGAGTTGCTTGATCTCGTCTTCGAGGGTCAAACCGTTTTCTTTTGCCTGCTTCTGCGCCTGCTCAACGGATATCACAATGTCGCCGAGGTAGTTCGCATTTAGGTTGTACGCGTCAGCCTGGTCGTCTTCCTCAGGCGACAAGCTAAGGCTTGCACTCTGAACAAAATCATCCGGCTCATGAGGGAAAGAAAGTACATCGGTGGTCGAATTCTTTGCGCGAAAGAATCCATTAAGTTCCTTCATCCGCCGGTCGGAAATGAGAGCTATTGAGAAGTCCTTCTCAAAGGACTCGTCGACCTCTGCGAGCAGCTCGCCGGCAAATTCCTTCAACCCGGTGGTCTCGATCTTGGCTTTACGCTGGAGGTTAACGAGAAGGGGCATTGTCGTCGTCGCGGCTATGCTCTTCGGAGTGGATCTCGTACGCCTTCACGATCATCTGCACTAGTTTGTGGCGGACGACATCCTTATCGGTGAAGTAGACGAACTCGATCCCTTCGAGACCGGCAAGCACGATCTCGGCTTCCTTAATGCCGCTTTTCTGACCCCGCGGAAGATCGATCTGGGTTTTGTCGCCCGTCACGACGGCTTTCGATCCAAACCCGATTCGGGTCAGGAACATTTTCATCTGCTCGCTGGTGGTGTTTTGCGCCTCGTCAAGGATGATAAAGGCGTCGGACAAAGTCCGGCCGCGCATAAACGCAAGTGGTGCGATCTCGATAATGCGCTTTTCAAGCATCTTGGTGACGCGTTCGCCATCGACCAGATCAAAGAGGGCGTCATACAGCGGTCGCAAATATGGATCGACTTTGTCCTGAAGGTCGCCGGGTAGGAATCCGAGACGTTCGCCGGCCTCGACTGCGGGGCGCGTGAGAATGATTCGGCTGACCTGTTTCTTAAACAGAGCGTCGACCGCCATCGCGACAGCCAGAAAACTCTTTCCGGTTCCTGCGACGCCGATTCCGAACACAAGATCCCTCGAAGCGATAGCGTCGAGATACTTTCGCTGATTCGCTGTTTTTGGCGCGACCTGTTTTTTGCCCGACGGATTAAAACGGGCCTTGAGGAAGTGATCCTTCAAACTATAGGCCCGATCTTCTGCGATCTGCTTGAAGGCATCGCGAAGCTCTTTGTCGGAGAATGTACTGCCCTCTGCGAATAGATCGCCGAAATCCCGGAGGATCGTTTCGACCGTCTCGATATCGCGGGGATCGCCGTCTATCAGCAGCTCATTCCCGCGCGCACCGATATTCACATCGAGAAGAGATTCGAGGTATTTGATGTTTTGATCCTGTACGCCGAACAGCGTGTTGAGGCCCTGGGGTGGTAGCTCGAGTTTTCTAAGATTGCTCAAATGTTGTCGTCCAATTACCGCGGATTTGGCTTATGACTGAGGCTACCTGAACGACTTTCGACTGTCAATATCTTCTGTATTCGACGGCATAGAAATGTTCGGATCCATTGATTGAAAATTTGGCATGATGATTGCTCAAAGAATTGGCAGAGTTCGAAAACGTTACAAGAAAATTAGTTCAAAACCGGGGAGTGAATCAAGCAATGTTTACAAAGTACATAAGGGGCATAAAAAAAGAAGCCTGTCCGCTCGTGTTGTCGATAACCGATTCGGCGATGACCGTTTCGGCGATGACCGTTCCGATGGCGAGTTCGATCCAGCGAAATCACGTTCGCGGCGTGGAACAGCGAGAGGCGATCGATATCTATGTCCGAGCCCGGAATATCTACTATCGAGCCCGACGTCACAGGCCTGTGCGGGCGGCGAGCATATTTTGAGTTGTAAAGGAGGAAATCGGAGTATGCCGACGAGAAAAGACGGGACAAGCAAGTACACGGCAAAACAGGAACGCAAGGCCGACCACATAGAAGAAGGATATAAGAAAAAGGGCGTTTCAGAGGACGAAGCTGAAAAGCGAGCCTGGGCGACCGTAAACAAACAGGACGGCGGTGGAAAGAACCCGGGTGGGTCAGGACGCAAAGGGGCCAAGAAGTCCTGACCGTTTACGCGGGTTGGTTTGCGACTACTCGAAAGAAGGTGATTTTCGGATCGCCTCCTTTTGTTTTGAGGCGAGGTTAAGAATGACGAGAGAGGAGCGAGTCACGGCAGAAAGTAGAAACTCGGACGACAAGAGCGGTGAACAGAGGGGTTCGCGGCCGAAGAGCCCGATGCCGAAACAGAAACAACGCCGACCCGGGATCGAGAAAAAGATCGAGCCTCGGCCGCAGTACAAGGCTGCAAAGTATAAGGGCGCCGGAAAATTGAAGAACCTTGCGGCGATCATAACCGGTGGTGACTCGGGAATTGGGCGGTCGGTAGCGGTGCTCTTTGCCCGAGAAGGTGCGGACATCGCGATCGTCCATCTTCCGGCCGAAAGGGCCGATGCAAAGGAAACGATCGAGGCGGTCGAGGCTGAAGGCCGGAAGTGCATTGGGATCCCAGGTGATGTGAAAGATCCGCGGTTCTGCAAGCGGGCAGTCAAGAAAGCGCGTAAGGAATTCGGACGCCTCGACATACTGGTGAACAATGCGGCGTTCCAGAAACATCAAGAGTCGATCGAGGAGATAACAAACCGCCAGTTCGAAGAAACTTTCCAGACCAACATCTTCGGGTACTTTTATATGGCGAAAGCGGCTCTCAAGTACATACCCGAGGGTGGCTCGATCATAAACTGCGGATCGGTCACCGGTCTTGAAGGAAGCAGTGGGTTGATCGATTATTCGGCGACGAAAGGTGCTATCCATGCGTTTACCAAATCTCTCGCGCAGAGCCTGATCGAGAGAAAGATCCGTGTGAATTGTGTCGCCCCCGGTCCGGTGTGGACGCCACTGAACGTTGCCGACAAAGATCCCGAAGACGTAGCGAAACACGGTGCAGATACGCCTATGAGGCGCCCAGCCCAGCCGGAAGAGATAGCACCCGCATTCGTCTTCTTCGCATCGAACGCCGACTCGAGTTACATCACGGGCGAGGTGCTGACAATACTCGGCGGCGAGCCGAGAGCAGCGTAACCGCAAGGCAATAATCTGACAAATTGGAGCGTGTCTTTGCGGGACAAAGGCGGCCTATGCTAATCTTACTGCTTTGTTATAAGAGCAATTTCTTATCTATACAGGAGCACTTTATCAAAAATGGCCGCTAATAATGGTAACGCACAGATCGGCAAGGTCGTACAGATCATCGGTCCCGTCGTCGACGTGGAATTTGAGGATTATTTACCCCCGATCTATCAAGCTTTAAGAATCACATCCGAAGGTTTCGAAGTCGAAACGCCGCTCGATGTTGTCGCCGAGGTGCAGCAGCATTTGGGCGAAGGCCGTGTACGGGCGATCTCGATGCTTCCGACCGACGGCATGATCCGCGGAATGAAGGTCATCGATCTCGGCGGGCAGATCACGGTTCCGGTCGGCGGGCCTACGTTGGGCCGTGTGATGAATGTCATCGGCGATCCGGTCGATGAACTCGGCCCGGTCGAATCCGATACACGGTATCCGATCCATCGCCACGCCCCGGCCTTCGACGAACAGGCGACCGGACTCGAGATGTTCGAAACGGGCATCAAGGTCATCGACCTTATTCAGCCTTTTCTTCGCGGTGGAAAGATCGGACTGTTCGGCGGTGCGGGCGTCGGTAAGACGGTTCTCATCATGGAGCTGATCAACAACGTCGCCAAGGGCCGCGAAGGCTTCTCGGTTTTCGCAGGCGTCGGCGAGCGCACACGCGAAGGGAACGACCTGCTCCGCGAAATGGTCGAATCGAAGGTCATCACTTATGGAGACGCGTTCACACGCCATTTCGAAGAGACGGGCGCGTTCGATCTCTCCAAGGTCGATATGGAAGCGATCAAGGGTTCGAAAGTGTCTCTCGTCTACGGACAGATGACCGAGCCGCCGGGAGCACGTCTCCGCGTTGCGTTGTCGGGCCTTACCGTCGCCGAATACTTCCGCGATCAGGGTAACGACGTGCTTTTCTTCGTCGATAACATTTTCCGATTCACACAGGCCGGTTCCGAAGTGTCTGCGCTTCTTGGACGTATGCCTTCCGCCGTTGGATACCAACCGAACCTTGCGACCGAAATGGGTGAGATGCAGGAACGCATTACGTCGACCAAGACCGGCGCTATCACGTCGATCCAGGCGGTGTACGTTCCGGCTGACGACTACACCGACCCGGCTCCGGCGACTACGTTTGCTCACCTTGATGCCGTTACCGCGCTATCGCGTCAGATCGTCGAGCTCGGAATTTATCCGGCGGTCGATCCGCTTGCGTCAAACTCGCGAATTCTCGATCCGCAGATCGTCGGTGACGAACATTACGACACTGCTCAATCGGTTAAGAAGATTCTCCAGCGTTATAAAGATCTTCAGGACATCATCGCCATTCTGGGCCTCGACGAGCTTTCCGAAGACGATAAGCTCACCGTCGCACGTGCCCGGAAGATCCAGCGTTTCTTCTCGCAGCCGTTCACGGTCGGCGAGCAGTTCACGGGCTTGAAGGGCGAGTACGTCAAAACGGAAGATACTATCAAGGGCTTTCGTGAGATCCTCGAAGGCAAGTGCGACGACATGCCCGAACAGTCGTTCTATATGGTCGGTACGATCGAACAGGCACGTGAGAAGGCGAAGAAGATGGCCGCTGCCGCGTAATTGGAACGCCGGCATCTTGCCGGCTTCCTTATATTGATCATGCCGGCAGGATGCCGGCGTTCCACTATGCTCAAACTAGAAATCGTTACTCCCGAGAAAAAAGTATTCGACGATTCCGTCGAATCTGTAACTGTTCCGACGGCGTCGGGTGAGGCTGGCATTTTGCCAAATCACGCACCGCTCATCTCAGCCCTGAAACCGGGCATCCTCTCATATACGAACAAGGGGATGACGGAGCGTTTGGCCGTCAGCGGCGGGTTCGTTGAGGTCAGCTCGAACCAGGTATCGGTATTAACAGACACGGCAGAGACGGCGGGCGAGATTGACTCGGATGCGGCCCGAGCGGAGCGCGCGGCGGCCGAGAAATCGCTCGCGGCCCACGCTAACGCGGCGTTAGAGGATACGGAAGCCGATCGTGAACGTCTCGAAGCAGCCAATGTTCGGCTGCAGCTTGCGGCTGGGAAATAGAGAAACTCGCTGCGGGAAATAGATAGGAACGCCGTTTGCCCCTGATGCATTCGGCGTTTTTGATTTTCGGGTACGATCGCCTGACGAAACTTAGATAAGAACCCCTTATCTATTGGCTAACGACTTTTGAAAGGCGGTCTGTTTACATCGCAGTGTGCGCGGATTAATCTGCAGTTTACCGAGAATATTTTCGCGCTTGGCTTTCTGGAGCAATTAAATGAATTACAAAAGTTTTATCACCCTTTTCTTTCTTATTCTGTTTTCCGTTTCGGGGTTCGCGCAGGGAAATAAGATCGAAGGTGTCGTCCAGGATTCGACCGGACATCCGATCGCGGGCGCGGCTGTCGTATTGCGGAACAAAGTTTCGCGTGCCGAGCGGAGCACCGTGACTGATGCCAACGGCCGGTTCTCTTTTGAAGCCGCCGCTGGCGAACCGTACGAGATCATTGCGCAGGCGAGCGGCTTCGCGAGTGCGTCCGTCGATGTCACATCGTCTGGATCGGCTTTAACCATCTCTCTTGAACCGCAGCCGATCAAGGAGGAGGTGACAATCACCGCGACACGAAGCGAAATGGTGACGACGGAAACGGCGGTATCGGTTAGCGTGGTTGATCGCGAAGAGATCGAGCGCAAGGGCATCAATACCGTCGGTGATATTTTTCGAACGCTGCCGGGAACATCCACCGTTAACGAGGGAGCGTTCCAGGTGCGGCCGCGAATTCGCGGATTGGACAGCAATCGGGTTCTGATCCTCGTGGACGGCGAGCGCCTAAATAACGGCCGCACTTCGACCGGACAATCCGGCATCGAACCCGGCTTGGTCGAAACTTCGCAAATTGAAACTGTCGAAGTTGTCCGGGGCAGCGGTTCGGTCTTGTACGGGACGGACGCACTTGGCGGGACGATCAACATCATCACGCGCGATACTCCCGCGAGAAAAGACAAGGGGTTCGCGTTTGGAGCTGTGCTCGATACATTCTATTCATCGAACGAAAATGGCCGGCGCGGCAATCTGGCCTTAAATGGCTCGAACAAATTCTTTGCATTTCGCATCGCTCAGTCGCTCGACCGGTTCGATAATTACATCGCCGGCAGTGCGACGCCCGATCAGCTCGAACAGCTTCGCGACACTGACCTCCAGATAACTGACGAAAACGAAGTTCTAAATTCGCAGTCTCACGGCAGCAACAGCCAGGCGACTCTGCGATTTTTTCTGAACGACACGAATACACTGAAGGTAAACTACGAGCGGAGACGGGCCGGCAATATCGGTTCCGCCGGTTTGGCGGGAGCGAACACCGGCATCCCCGGGCTCACGGGCGTCTTCAACGCATTCTTTCCGTTCAACAATCGCGACAAGTTTAATGTTCGTTACGACGTCGCCGGCCTGACGGACCACCTTCAGCGAATTTCGGTAAAGGCTTTTTACCAGACGCAGCATCGTAATTTTTCCAATATTCTAACCATTCCGCCGGTATTGCCGTTTTTTCCGGGCCTGTATCAGTTTAGCGAGACTGTGACGGACACAAAGACGAATGGATTTGATCTGCAAACAGACTGGTCGCTCGGTCGCCACAATCTCGTCGCCGGCGCTAGCTGGTTCCGGGATGATAATACTGACCGCCGTCTCGCAATCCGCTCGACGACATCGTTCTCGCCGAACCGGACCTTCCGCAATTCGCGAAGCGTTCCGGATGCGAGTCTATCCAACCTCGGCTTTTTTGCTCAGGACGACTATCGAGTTACAAATAGGCTCCGATTGATCGGCGGGATCCGCGTCGACCGGTTCGCCACTGTATCGAAACCCACGGCTGAATTTGAGCTCGACCCTCGTCTTACCCAGGCACAGATCGATCAGCTCGGGCTAAACGGTCTGACGACTGGCCTCGACACCTCTTACACTTCTCTGACGGGCGACTTCGGCGGCGTTTATACGCTTACGCCCAACGTAAACCTATCGGCCCGTATCGGCCGATCATTCCGCACGCCGAACATCTCTGAGCGCTTCTTTACCGATCCGGGTTCGGCGGAGGGATTCCTCGTCGGCAACCCCGCGCTCGAGCCGGAAACGGGGATAAACTTTGACGCAAGCGTGAAGATCCGCACGTCCCGATACAAGGCGTCCGCCACCTATTTCAATAACTACTTCAAGAATTTTTTGGCGACGCAGATCACGGGCGTTCAACTGCCCCAGCCGCCGCGTCCGCCGGTCGATGTGTACCAGACACGAAATGTGCGCAAGGCTCGAATTCAGGGGTTCGAAGCCGAGATCGAAGCTCCGTTCAAGATCCGCGTTGGTTACCTGACGCCATACGGGAATTTTAGCTATCTTCGGGGGGACGACGCTGACCGCGACGTGCCGCTCGATTTCATCAGCCCCTTCCGCACAAACGTTGGTTTTCGATGGCAGAATTTCGGTAAGAGCTACTACGTCGATTACAACGCCCGCATTGTGAGTGAGCAAAAACGTCTCTCGCCGGAGTTTCAAAACGCGAACGGTGTTACAGCCGAGCCCGGATTCGTGACGCACAATCTCGGTGGCGGGTACTACGGGCGACGAGAGCGGTTCAATTTCAGTGTCAATCTCGGCATATCAAATCTGCTCAATAAGTTTTACAGCGAACAGTTCGTTTTCGCTCCTGCCCGCGGCCGATCGTTTACGATCGGTACCACGATCGCGATCAAATGACCGCGATCCACTGAATGCACCTGGCCGGCAGACGAGAGTCCGCCGGCTGCTTCTTCGTTTACCGGCCAACCGGGATGCGAGCGTCGGGAAAGCTACCTTGACAATATTACGTACCTGCTTATAATCGCTTCATACTCGTTCCAAGAATTAGCTCTATAAATTAGCTGAACCACCCCGGAGAATTCCCACTTCCCGCCAGCTGGTTTTTGTCATATCCAAAGCAGTCAGTCCATCGCGCTCGCTAGAAGAAGGAGAAATCTACTATGTCCACCGGGTCGAATCGGTTCCGTTTTATTCTTGCTCTCGTCGCTGTAACTTTCGTCGGTCTAACCGTCCGAATCTATTCTCAGGAACTTAAGGTTAAATAATAATGTCGAACCGGATCGAGTTGAGAAGGGGCTGATCGACGAGCTCTTTCCTTACGCAATGAAATCGCCCACTGCCGACCCTGGATCGGCAGACCTGATAACGGCGGGGACGTATGCTTTTTTGGCTCAGACAAGTATTAGTCTCGAAGATATGTCGAGCGGCACCACGCAGTTGGTGGGGCCAAGTTCGGACGATACGGCTTCGGCTGTTACCAATATAGGCTTCGACTTCTGGTACGACGGTGTTCGACAGACTCAATTCTCAATTAACGCAAACGGTCTAGCCAGGCTGGGCTCAACTGTCATCGGGTTACAAGAGGCTGTCCGAAAAGGCAGCCTCTTTCTTTTGTATATGGGACACAAAAAAAGGCCTCGCCACATGGACAAAGCCTTTCCCGTTTCAGAATCGTTTGATTCTCTTCACTCTATCGATAGACGTGCTCGCCGCGATAGTTGGTTTTCCAGTCGTTCTCGAAGTAACTGGCGTCATCATCTGATCGCGGAGTTACGCCTAGTACCGTTCCACCTTCACGGATTCCTGTTTCGTACTCGCGAGCACGCTCTTCCGGAATGCCCCAGCCGATCAGTGCGCCGACTAGTCCGCCGGTAAGTCCGCCGGCTCCGGCACCTGCGAGGCCAGCGGCTATCGGTCCCCACACAACCAAGCCAAGACCTGGGATGAGAACATTCGTTCCGATCGCTGCGATTCCGCCAATGATGGCACCGAGCGTTCCGCCGATCGCGGCACCCGCTCCGGTGCCCTCGAGAGCTTTGTTTCCTTCGAGCTCGGTGTCACCGGTGCTGTAATACTTGTCGCGCGTTTCATCCGACATCATGACGTTGATCTCGTCGTCCGTATATCCGCGGTCACGCAAGCTGCGGTATGCCCCTTCGGTACTTTCCTTGTCGCGAAACATGCCGGTAAGCAAGCTTGGATTTTCCTGACGTGATGTAGCCTGATTGTTCATAAATTTTCCCCTTGAAGTGTTTTGAATTTAGCTTTCGCTATGAATTGTGTGAAGTGCAAACATCATGCCCAAGCATCTGGGTCCGGCGAACGCATGTGTTTGCAGCGAAAAACGCACCGACAACTGAATACATTCTCGCTGTGGTGTTCTAAATTCGGCCATTGGTGTGTAATCCGACCCAACACGCAAAAAAAGGCCCGCATTGAAATGCGGACCTGTAAGAGCCGAATTGAGGCTGGCTATTTCGAGCCTATTTGACGAGCGTCACGTTTTTTGGATCGACGGTTATCTCGGCCAGTCTCTTGGCAACTTCCGGCGTCATCGATTCCTGATAACGCCCTCCTAAATATTTCGCGAGAAACTTCTCGCCCGCGGCGAACATAGCCATGTTGTTCACAGGCCGCGCAAAGCCGTGGCCTTCGTCATCTGCGAGAAGATACTGCACTGGGTAGCCGCGGTCGCGCAAGGCGATCACGATCTGATCCGCCTCTCGTTTGTTCACGCGCGGATCGTTCGCCCCCTGTACAACCATCAGAGGTGTCTTGATCTTGTCGGCCGAATTCAACGGCGATTGTCGATCGAGCTGCGCCTTGCCTTCCGGCGTATTCGGATCGCCCATACGCTTCGAGAACAGCGTACGGATAGATTCCCAGTAGGGCGGTATCGCTCCTAGCAGAGTATTGAGATTCGAAGGCGCCACAATGGCGACCGCGGCCGCGTACAAGTCCGGTGTGAATGTCACGCCGGCGAGAGCGGCATAGCCGCCGTAACTGCCGCCCATGATTCCGACGCGCTTCGGGTCGGCAATACCCTGGTCGATCAGATATTTCACGCCCCATGTGATATCGTCCTGCATTTTGTCCCCCCACTGCAGATTTCCTGCATCGAGGAACTTCTTACCGAATCCAGTCGACGCACGGAAATTCGGTTGGAGGACCGCATAGCCCCGATTTGCCAGAAATTGCGCCATCGAACTATAGCCCCATGAATCACGGCCCCACGGACCGCCGTGCGGCACGACGATGACCGGAAGATTTTTTCCACTCGTCCCCTTCGGTATGGTCAGATACGCCGGGATCTCCAGGCCGTCAGAAGATTTGTAACGGACAGGTGTCATCGGCGAGAGAGCCTTCCGATCGAGCTTTTGTCGGACGGTGTACAGAGTCGTGAGACTTTTCGATTTTCGATCGAAGATCCAAACCGTGCCCGGATCGACGTCACTGAATGTTGAGACAATAAACTTCGACTCGTCCTTCGTGCTCGAGCCGAACGCGATCTCGCGATCGCCAAGGCGTTTCTTGATCAGGTCGTAATCTTTCTTGAACGCCTTGTCTTTGAAATAAATTCGGACGCGATCGTCGTTATAAGTGGTTGCGATCAGCTCCTTAGTTACGTTCGAAAAAGATGCGTTCCCGAAATCGACGCGGCCCAACGGGTCCTGCTCGACCAGTTCTTCTTTCCCGGTTTGCGGATCGAAAAGCACGAGTTGGATGAGGTCCCGGTTTCCTTTATTCGAGACCATGTAGACGCGCCTGTCGTCCTTTGTAAAATTTACTGCGCCGCAGCTCTCGAAAACGCCGCACGTATAGACGGTCGTGAACTTGTCACCGTCAACGCGAAGGATCTCGGTGCTTCCATCTTGCGGCGAACGCGAGGCCATGCGAACTTTACCTGCGTTATCGAAAACCCAACCCGTCAGGCGGTCCTTGTTTTCACGAAGTAAAGTTTTAGTGCCGGTTGAGATCTGAACCTTATAAAGGTCATGCCATGATTTATCGCGGTCGTTGATCCCGATGTAGATAAAATCCGGGTCCGTTTCAGGCACGTCGTAAATAAAAGTTCGAACTCCCGTTGCGTTGGTCAGATTAGTCGCCGTCGGCACCTCGGAGCCGGTCGCGGGCGAGGCCGATGGATCCACAGCGAAGACATTGAAGTTCTCATCGCCGTCGTTGTCTTTTGTGAACAGGATGTACTTGCTGTCCCAGCTCCAGAAGTATCCGGATACTGGACGCTTCGTCTCAGCCGTCAGCGGCCGGGCCTTATCAAAAGACTCATTTACGCCTTTGACCCATACATTTCTAACGTCCTTCAGGGGTCTGATAAATGAAATGTATTTGCCGTCCGGTGAGATCTGGGCGCCGGCATATTCAGGATTTCCAAAAAAGATCTCGCGGTCGATCAAAGCCGGCTGTTGGGCCAGGGCCGCGGCAGAAAAAAGAAAGATCACGAACAAAACGGGGGCAGTCAACTTAATTATTTTCATAGTTTATTTGGGTTCCTCGAAATCGTTGGAGTGCGTGTTCCGATTGTACGCGAATTTAAGCGGGAATGTTTCTAGTAAATATCACCGCTCCAGGCTTTCTTGCGGAACTTTCTTTCGGACCAGAATCCTTTGATCAGCTCGATTTCAGTTTCGGCTCGCGGTGTCAAAATGACTGACACGACATCAAAGCGGTAGGGCATCCGTGTGAGTTGAAAGATACGACGATATACGCGTGCAGTTCGAGTGATTTGCCGCTGCTTTCTCGTTGTGACGCTTGCGAGGGGCTCGGCGAATTCGGCGGAGGCTTTCGTTTTCACTTCGACGAAGCAAAGCGTTTCTTGGTCGAGCGCAACGATATCGATCTCACCCGTGACTGAAACTCCACGACTGTTGCGGCCGATCGGCACTTTGAAATTTGAAAGGACGAGACTATAGCCGTTGGCTACCAAAAACTCAGCTGCGAGACGCTCGCCGCGATGGCCCATTTCGGATCGAAGATCGGGCGGGCGTTTCGGCAACTCACGGATGGAGAGAATGTCTGACATACAGGACTAGAGTGACGGGATCATATCAGATGTCGACACTGGTGTACTTAAGAATTCTAAATCGAACAAAAGACCGAAGAGAATCGCAGTCGTTCAGGCATTCCGAGGTGGTTTTCGCGTGATGGACAGGCATAGTGTCGGGCTGATCGCAAATCAAAAAGGCCGGAGCAAACGCTCCAGCCTTTTTGTATAGCAGCGGTTTCGCCTCTTCGATCGGTCACATTATTGGTGTCCCCATCGTGAAGAGTGCTTTCCATGCGCCCCCTTCTTTGCCATATATGCTGATCCCGTTTTCAGTCGGTATCGCGTTGCCCTGGCATTTGCCGTCGACTGCGGCCTTGAAGGTCAAAAGGCTGAAATCAGGGCTGAGTGAAGTGCTCGCGGGGTCGGTTAGCGACACTGACTTAACCTCGCAACCGTCGTCGGCCCACGTCTTTAGTGCTGTAGCACGATCCGAACGGCCTTTGCTGGTAAACGCAACAAGGTCCTTTCCGGCCCACTCGTCGAGTCCCTTGGCGTTTTTATCCTTCCAGTCATCCCATGCCTTCTTTTCCAGGACGATCAGTGCATCGGTTGCGGCATCAGGCTTGGATTCGGTCGCTGAGGTGGTAGTGGCAGGCTTTGCCGTCGATGCGGCGGCCTGACCCGGTTTGGCATTTGGATCTGGGATCGCCGACTCGGCATGGAAAGCGCCCTTCCACTTATCGCCCTCGCGGACATATACGCCCGCCGCCCAGCTGTTAGCGGGGACCTTTTTCCCACCGCACGTTCCGTCGACTGCCACCTTGTACGTGAGCAGTGCTGCGTCCGTGCCGAGCGGCGTCATTTGCTCATCGCTGAAAGTGAAGGTCTTTACGTCACAGTCGGTACCTGAGTACTCTTTGATCGCGGCGGCTTTATCGAGCTTTCCGGTCGCCCCATAGCCGACAAAGTTGGCGGTCAGGAAGGGATCCCAAAATTTTGAGTCCTTTGACTTCCACGCCTCGTAGGCGCTTTTTTCGAGCGCCACTAACGCATCCTTTGTAGGAGCTGCGGCCGTCGGTTTTGAGTTCGAGTTCGAGTTCGCATGTGTGTTCGAGCCGTTTGTCGTGTTCGAAGCCGGCTGACAGGC
>JBBKXD010000279.1:0-14831 GCA_037969295.1 Pyrinomonadaceae bacterium
CCGACATAATTTGTTATGACTCTTACGTTCGGGTTCACGGACTTCGCCCCTTCTTCGTACCCTTTCTGGAATCTGTGGATCAACCCGATATCCATCCCGCCGAGAAAGCCGAGCACGCCGGTCTTCGATTTTTCCGCGGCGATCATACCGACAAGATACGAGCCCTCGTGTTCGCGAAAGACGAGCGAAGCTACGTTCGACTTGGGCGTCTTTTCATCGTCCTCGAATATGACTCCATCGACGATCGCGAACTTGATGTTCGGATAATCGGTCGCGACACGCTTGAGGATCGGCCCCTGTGCGAAACCTACGCCGATGATCAGATCAAATCCTTTCTCCGCAAAGGCTCGCATCGCCGGCTCGATCGAAGTCGGATTGCCCGGCTCGACGTCGTAGAGACAGATCGGCATGTCCTGTTCCGCGCGTTTGACGCCTTCCCACGCCGCAGCGTTGAACGAACGGTCATTCTTGCCGCCGATGTCGAAGACGATCCCGACCTTTATCTGACAGCCGTCCCGTCGAGCTTCGGTCCGGTTCACGCAGGAGGCTACAGCCAGTGCAAGTAATAAGAGCAGCAGAAGATATTTGATTCGCATTTTCGAACCTAGATTACAGACATTGGATGGATTGGGCAAGGAATGCGTTGGGCGGAATAACGAGACTCCCCTCCTGGATAGGAGGGGTGCCGAGGCTTTGCGAGGCGGGGTGGTGGATAAGAGAAATCAGATTCTTTTTGTCCCACCACCCCGTCAGCCGAAGCGGCTGCCACCCCTCCTATCCAGGAGGGGAGTTTGATCACTTAATTCCCTTCCTCAACAACTGTTCTTTCAACGCCTGGGAAACAGCCGTGTCGAATCCGTTGGTCTTGCCCTGCTTCTTTTGCTCCGCGGCGATGAAATCGTCGCGCTGTTTGGATAAGGTGAGTATCTCAGCTCGGATCGCCTTTCGCTCCGTGATGCGCTTGTCGATCTCTTTTTTCCTCTCGGAGACGGACAATTTTTGGAGTTCTTCAGGTAGATTTTCTTTTTTTACGTCCTCGATCTTTACAGTTTCATTCTCAACATCCTGAACGAGGTCGCCGTCGTATTGAAAACTGTTGACAGCTTTGTTCACGGCGCGGTCCGCTTGCGCTACCATCGCGGCGCCGCTTGTTATCCGCAGCTCGGATACAGATTGAGCGGTGATGTTTTCGTCACGTTTTTTCTTGTCACCGTAAGTCACGTAAGTTTTCCCGACCTTCGCGGCGAGTTCGGCGAGCTTTGCATCGTACGGGGTCGTGATCGCCTGGACGCCGCCGTCCTGTGCGATCGCGAAATATTTTCCCTCGCCGCGAAGCGCGATCGATTGCCAAACCTCTTTCGTTCCATCCAACGTGCCGCACTGAATCGTATTGACGATCATGTTCTTGCGAACTGCTTCGGCGGTCGTTACCAGAACATCCGGCTCCTGCCGATAATTCTGAGGCGGAGCATCGCCGACGAGAAAAACGATCTGCGCGAGATTCTTCTTTGCAGACGACCAACCGGAGTTCCTGACCCCATCCGCCATGGCTTTTCTAACATTCTCAGGCGTGTCGCCGCCGCCATCCGCTCGGTAATCCATTAGCGTCGTATAAACCTTGTCGAGGTCCTCGGTAATCGGCAAGATCCTCGTGACGTATTCGTCACCGAGATCCCGATACGCAACGAGGCCGACGCGAACACGTGGCTTAGACGGTTTTTGCATCACGTCGTTGATAATTCCCCAGATGCGCTGCTTCGCGCCATCGAGCAAGCCGCCCATCGAGCCGGTCGTGTCGAGAACGAAAACCATCTCGAGGGTATCGCGGTTGTCCGCTGCAGGTTTTGATCTAACCGGGACTTTCGTGACGTGCCTCTGGGCCAACGAACTGAGATTAAGAGAAAAAACTAACAGCGACAGGAAGAACAATGTTCCGAAGATCCTTTTCATACAAACGCTCCTCTATGGTAAATAATTGCCCGCAAAATGGGCGTGACCGATATTTACCGAACGCCGAGCGCGAAAGATTCTTGCAGAAAAAGTTTTACGCCGAAATGACGTCGTGAATAAGAGGAGGATTGTCCGGCCCGGGATCATCTTGAACGCTGTACGAATCGGTGATCGTTTTGCCGGCCGTTTCGAGATGGGTCGCCGCTCGACAGAAGAGAAATCCGATCGGGTCGCCGGCAGAAATATTGTCTCCGAGCTGTGCGATGCATTCATAACCGATGGCATGATCAATCTCGTCGTCCGCCCGGACACGCCCGCCGCCGATCTCGGAAAGAGCATTGCCAATGGCAAGAGTATCGATCGCCGCGACAAAGCCCGAACGCGACGCTTTGATCTCGTGCTTCTTAACGCCGCTTTCAAATAGTTTTTCAGGATCGTCGCAAACGGTCTGGTCCCCGTTCTGGCAACCGATATTCCGTCGCAAAAGTTCCAGCGCTTCGCCACCCGATATTTTTGACTCGATCAGAGCGCGGGCCGACTCGACGGAATCCGATACGCCCGTCAGCAAGAGCATCCGGGCCGAAAGCTCAACAGACAATTCAGTCGTCGCCTTCGCACGCTCGTCCGCTTCGCCGCGGAGGATCTTAATGCATTCGTAGATCTCGTGAGCATTGCCGACAAACTGGCCAAGCGGCTGGTTCATATCGGACACGACCGCTTCGGCTTTAACGCCAAACTTTGAGCCGGTCTGTACGAGCGCGTGAGAAAGCTTTTGCGAATCTTCCAGGCTCTTCATGAAAGCTCCCGAGCCGGTTTTCACATCCAGAACAAGCGCGTCTAAACCCTCTGCAAGTTTTTTCGACATGATCGACGCAACGATCAGCGGAATGTATGGAACAGTCGCCGTGGCATCGCGCAGCGCATAGAGTTTTTTATCGGCAGGCGCGATCTGATCCGTCTGGCCCGCCATTGCGAACCCGCAAGATTTTACGATCTTTCGAAATTCGTCGGTCGAAAGTTTTACATTGTAGCCCGGGATCGATTCGAGTTTGTCGAGAGTACCGCCCGTATGCCCGAGGCCGCGGCCGGAGATCATCGGAACGGCGACGCCGCAGGCCGCGACGATCGGAGCGATCAGCAAAGACGTTTTGTCGCCGACGCCCCCGGTCGAGTGCTTGTCCGCCTTTGGTTTCTCGATGTCAGAGAAATCCAGGACGTCACCCGAGTACAGCATCTCGCGCGTCAGAGTTTCGCTTTCGGCTTCGTTCAATCCGCGAATGAACATCGCCATTAGGAGCGCGGAGATCTGATAATCGGCCCATGTCTTGTCGCATACGCCGAGAACAAACTCAGAGATCTCACTGGCTGAGAGCTCCAGTCCGTCACGTTTTTTTTCTATGATGTCCTGTGGCCGCATCTTTGTTTCCGGGTGGTCCCCAGCTTACTTTCGATCCTACCCAACATTATCTTTTCTAAGCATCACTATGGCCGTCGCCCTGACGGCGCGCTTTTCACCCACCGAGTCAACACCTTCGCCGGATTTCGCCTTGACGCTTATCGACCGGCTGTCCGTTTCCAAGACCTGGGCCAGGCCGTCAATGATCTGTTGGATGTATGGCCGCAGCTTCGGGTGTTCGAGCTCAACCGTTGAGTCCACATTCTCGATCGAATATCCGTTCTGCTTCACCAGTCCGATCGCGAACCGCAGGAACACAAAGCTCTCAGCGTTTGCCCATCGCTCGTCAGTGTTCGGAAAATGCGAGCCGATATCGCCGAGCGCCAATGCACCCAATATGGCGTCGGTGATCGCATGGCTCAATGCGTCCGCGTCGGAGTGACCGACGGCTCCGACATCGGATTCGATCGCGACGCCCCCGAGGATCAGCGGACGCCCCGAGGCCAGTCTATGAATGTCACTTCCGTAGCCGATTCTGAACATACGAATCACCGAATAGAAAATGCGACTCGAAGGCCACACCTGGCAACTGGAAACTCGCAACTGGAGACTGGTGATAAAATACTTCGACGATGGTTATTAGCCAGTTACCAGTATGCAGTAGACAGTTTCCAGTTCTTAAGTCTTACCTATCATCTGAATAGATCATCTCGGCCAATCGCAGATCGTCGGCGTTCGTGATCTTGATATTCCGCGCACTACCTTCGACCAAGGCGATCGGGTGGCCGAGTTTTTCGACGAGATAGCACTCGTCCGTCACCGCTTCACTCAGCTCGCCGACTTCGAATGCTCGACGCAAGACGTCGGTTTGGAATGCTTGCGGCGTCAGTGCCCGACGAAGTTCGCCGCGATCCAACGTCGCTGCGATCTCGTTTCCCCTGACCGACTTGATCGTATCCGTTACCGGAGCGACCAGACAAGCAGCTCCCATCTCCTTCGCCTTCGCGACCGTACGATCGATTTCCTCCGTCGACACGAATGGCCGGGCGCCATCGTGCACGGCAACGATGTCGGCATCACTCGCAGCGTTAAGGCCGTTGAGAACAGACTCTGCCCGTGTCGCTCCACCGGCGACTACTTTGTCAAGCTTATCAAAGGCGAATGCTCTCTCATCGATACGATCGCTCGCAAGAACAAGGACGATCGAATCTATAGACGCTGCGTTCTGAAAACGCTCGAGAGTGTGTTCGATAAGCGGCTTTCCTGCGAGATCGAGAAATTGTTTTGGAGTTTCGGATTTGAAGCGTGAGCCGGTCCCGGCGGCGACGATAATCGCTGTTGTCTTCACAGCGTCTATTTCAGCTCTTCGATGATAGTAGTCTGTCGCAGCTCGCGCGTGGCTTTATTGAACCCGAGCGAGCGCGAATCATGAATACCGACATTGGATTCGTGATGCTCGTCTTTATCTTCCCATAGACGGCCAAAGATCATCTTGCCTGCGGTAGTCTGGAGAACGCTGGTCACGGCGATGTCGGCCGTTTTACCGATAAGGCGACGGGCGTTATCGACCACGACCATCGTTCCGTCGTCGAGGTAAGCGACGCCCTGGTTATATTCCTTACCTTCTTTCAGCACAAACACGCGCATCGCTTCACCGGGCAGGACGACTGGTTTAAGTGCGTTGGCGAGCTCGTTTATGTTCAGGACCTGAACACCGCGGAGCTGCGAGACCTTGTTCAGATTAAAGTCGTTCGTGACGATCACGGCGTCGAGTTGTTTCCCGAGCTCGATCAGCTTCAGGTCAACTTCCTTCACAGCCGGAAAATCAGTTTCGATGATCTGGATGTCGAGCTTGCTGTTATTGCGCAACCGCTGGAGCATATCGAGCCCGCGTCGCCCCCGCTGCCGCTTTGAAGAGTCGGCCGAGTCCGCGACCTGCTGCAATTCCGCCAGAATAAAATTGGGGATGATGAGACTGCCGCCGAGAAAACCGGTTTCTGCGACGTCGGCGATGCGGCCATCGATGATGACCGACGTATCGAGGATCTTGTAATCGCGCTTAACGTTCTTATCGCTGAATATTCCGCCGAGAGCCGATAGATCGAGATAATCGCCCTTCGCCGCGCCGACCATCAGGCCGATGTAGCCCATGAAGCACGCCAGCACGATCGTCAAAAACGTTCTCATCTCGCCCGGCACAGTGTTAATGTCCTGGGCGCTGATAAGCATCCCGATCAGGTACGCACCGATGATGCCCATAATGGAACCGATCGCGGCGCCGATCAGTGTGCGTAAACTCGCTTTCCGGGCACGCATTTCGAAAGCAATGATGAATAACGCTACCAGTGCTCCGACAATGGCCGAGATCAGCTGGCGTTCCTTAAACGCACTTGAGAGATGGGTTGTCTGGGCAAGCGGGTTGAGCAAATAGCCAACTGCGGCGAGCATCGCTACAAAAAATAACCTGATAATGAGGACATCCCACTTCATTGCGGCAATTTTACCACGAAATATTTACAACTAAAGAACCAAAAAGCCGTTCATCCCAGAGAATGGTCGTTTTAGCCCTAAAGTGAGCCGGCTCTACCTCAAAATAGAAAGACGCAGGAAAGCCATAAGCTCTTCTGCGTCATCCCTAAACTCATTTTTTTTGCGACTTTCGACCTATCCGTCCGACGATTGGCTAGAGCCCGGGCTCCATTGCTCATCTTTGCCGCGCTCCGTCTCCGAAAATTGCCCCTCGCGTCCGCCGGCCGTACTCGTCTCTCCTTCGTCCTTGTGCGATTGCGATGGGTTCATTTTTCCATCGCTCTGACCGTCTTTCTGTCCTTGTCCATCACATTCGCGATCCGAACTGCTTCCCACTGCGCTCTTCGGGGCCGGGTTCTGATTATCTCTATTGCTAGCCATCTGTAGTCCTCCAACGTAGATTCCTGCTCTCCGATCAAGCGAGGTAATACTGTGTAAGACAAGCCCCGTGCCGTGTCGAGTAAGCCCACTAGTTCGCCGACTTATAAATTGCCCAGGGCGAGGCGTGTATAAAAGCTGACGGTTGGATGTATTATCTTAGAACTAAGCCTTATTACTCCTTATGGCAAAACAACCCGCCACAATATTCGTTTGTCAGAGTTGCGGCTCGCAGTCGCGAAAGTGGTCGGGGCAGTGCCCGGACTGTGCGGAATGGAACACGATGGTCGAGGAGCGGTTTCGCGCGTCGGCAAAGGCCGCGGCGGCCGGCAGCGGATTTTCGTCGCGGTTTACACAAACCGCACCGGTCGCTTTCTCAGAGATCGAATCTCAGGACGATGCCCGCTCCCTTTCCGGAATTGATGAACTTGACCGAGTCCTCGGCGGCGGCATCGTCGCGGGTTCACTCGTTTTGATCGGCGGAGCTCCCGGGATCGGGAAATCGACGATCGTCATTCAGATGGCCGACCACCTTGGGCGGACCGGAGCAAAGGTGCTGTACGTTTCGGGCGAAGAGTCCGAGCGGCAGATCAAAATGCGAGGCGAACGGCTTGGCCTCGCCGCCGAAAATCTGTTCATTCTTCCGGAAACGAACCTTCAAAACATCGTCGCCGAGACGGAAAAACTACGCCCGCATTTTGTCATCGTCGATTCGATCCAGACAATTTTCAGTGACAAGATCGAATCGGCGCCGGGCAGCGTGTCGCAGGTTCGCGATGTCGCCGGCGAGTTCATGATGTTTGCCAAGAAAACAGGCACGCCGGTATTTCTGACGGGGCACGTTACAAAAGAAGGTTCGATCGCCGGACCGAAAACGCTCGAGCACATCGTCGACACGGTCCTATATTTCGAGGGCGACCGTCACCACAATCACCGCATCATCCGCGCGACAAAGAACCGATTCGGAGCCGCGAACGAGATCGGCGTATTCGAAATGACGAACGCCGGACTGGTCCCGGTCGGAAATCCTTCCGAGCTTTTCCTCCAGGAGCGCCCCGAAGGTGCGAGTGGTTCGGTCGTCACAGTGTGCATGGAAGGTACGCGGCCGATGCTCGTCGAGGTGCAGGCCCTCGTTAGCGGAACAAAATCCGCATCCGGCCGCCGTATGGCGCAGGGCTTCGATTACAATCGCGCTTCGCTGCTGATCGCCGTACTCGAGAAGCGGCTTGGCTTTCAGCTCGCGGGCGACGACGTTTTTGTAAACATCGCGGGCGGGCTCGAAGTAGATGAACCCGCGGCAGATCTCGGTGTCATTGCCGCGATCGCATCGAGCTTTCGCAATCTTCAGGTGCCGCCCGAGACGGCTGTGTTCGGAGAAGTCGGTCTGACCGGCGAAGTTCGCGGAGTGCTTCAGGCCCAGACGCGTGCACGCGAAGCGCAAACGCTCGGCTTCAAAAAACTGATCGTCCCGGCTTCAAACAAACCCGGCCTCGAAAAGCTTCTCGGCACGCGCGTCGTGGGTGTAAAAAATCTGGAAGAAGCTCTCGACGAATTGTTTTAGCAAGGTACCGGCATCCGCCAGCCACAACCGCAGCCAAGATCTTAGGTTGAAAAAAATGGGAAGTCAGGCGTCAATGGCGGAAAGCAGAAGCAGAAGCTCGTTCGAAAAATCCAAAATCCAAAATCTAAAATCCAAAATCGAGTTTACTCACTCGACATTGCTTCGGTCAGCATCTCTTCGCGCTCCTCACGCGGGGTCGCCACCCGCAGCTCTTTCGGGAAATTAAATGAGTTCGGTTCCTCAAAAGGCGAGACACTCAACGGAACGCCTTCAACATCCATCCGATGGGCGATGATCTTCGAGATCAGTTCCTGCTCAAACTGCGAGATGTTCAAGAACTTCACACCTATGCCCGTGTTCTCAAATCGATAGACGGCCTTGCAGTTCAGCGGAAGACGATTTTTGTTTGGAAGCTCGATCTCGAGACGAAACTCGTCGCCGACGTAGATATTTTCTTCCCAGTCCGTAAAGCATCCGCCGACACTGATCTGCTGCAGCAGCGTGTCCTGTTTTTCACCGTACTTAGTGATTAGAACCGCCGGAATATCGAGTGAGAATCTTACGTGCTTTCTTTGATTGATCGACATGGGTTTGAGTTTGCGAAGGGCGGGCGGGTCCGCGAAAGGCTGTTAGTATTTTAGCGATTCGCCAAGCCTAAAGGCAACAAGTTTTTCGGGGAGCGTTTTTCGTATGTTTTCGGCGTTTCGTTCGTGAGCCTGAAACCGCTAATTGCACGAATAAGCACGAAAAAGGCCACCCGCGAACGGATGGCCGTAGTGTCTTCCCGCGATCCCTGCCTAGGCGGTAACCGCTTCGTTCTTACCACAGTGTTGGTTGAACGCTTCCTTCAGCGCTTCAGCGATAACCTGCGGCGGACGGCCCTCGAGGTCGCGACGCTCGAACATCTGTACGAGCTTTCCGTTCTTCAAAAAGCCGATCGATGGCGACGACGGCTGATAGCCCGTAAAGAAATCCCGAGCGGTATCGGTCGCGTCGATGTCGGCTCCGGCAAAAACTGTGATCGCCCGATCAGGTTTCGCTTCCGAGTTCTCGAGCGCCATCGCGATGCCCGGACGCACGCCGCCCGCGGCGCATCCGCAGACTGAATTCACAATGACCATCACGGTCCCGTCCGTAGTCTCGACTGCGGCCTTAACTTCTTCGGATGTTTTTGTTTCTTCGATCCCAAGTTCTGCGAGCTCGGCCCGCATTCCGTGGATCATCATTTCTGGATATGGCATAAAATATTTCCTCTTTATCTAACTATTCGCGGCCTGATCTTAATCCTGACCTTTTGTTCAAGTATCAAGCAAGGCCCCGCCGGCGTCAACCCGCACATCTATTCGATGCTATAGTGTCGCTCATGATGGCCCCGAAAACACGGCTCGTTGTGATTCTCTGGCTCGCGGGAATGGCCGGGGTTTTATCTTTCCTTCTCGTCGATCTCTCAGCTTTCATCGCGGCATTGCCGCTGCCCGAGGGAACGGCGCCGCCGGAGCTTCCATCGCCCGCGGTTCTTAAATTGGCAGCCATGATCCAGCCGGCTGTGCTGGTGTCGTTTTCCGTATTGATAGGTGTTTGGCTCGCGCCCAAGGTCGGCCTGCACGCGCCGGCCTCAGAGGCCCTCGCTGAACGCAAGCCGGTCATGTCCGCGTTACGACCGCAGATCGTTCCCGGTGTAGTTGCCGGCCTCGCGTCAGGCGTCGCTATCGTCGCCGTCTGGGTGATAACAAAACCATTCCTGCCCGTCGAGTTCGTTGAGCGTGCACTAGAGTTCAACAAATTCATTCCACATGCGGTCCGAGTACTCTACGGTGGCCTTACCGAAGAGCTGCTCCTGCGTTGGGGACTGATGACGATTCTCGTTTGGATCCTTGTCAGAATCTTCGGCAAACGCTCTACTCCTGCGGCGAAAGATGAGGCGGCCGCGACAACTGACGCGTCGGTTCCGGGGCGCGATCCTTCTGCTTCCCGGCCTCGTGGAATTTTCTTCATCATTGCGATCGTCATCTCGGCGGTTGTTTTTGGTTTGGGACATCTGCCGGTCGCATCGTTACTCGCGGGTGGGTTGACGTTGCCGATCGTGTTCTACGTCGTCACCGCCAATTCGCTTTTTGGTATCGTCGCGGGCTTTCTCTACTGGCGCCGCGGACTCGAAGCGGCGATGCTCGCGCACATCTTCGCTCACGTCGTCCTCATCGCCGCGATCTATTTTGTTGCGTAGACGATCATCCGTTCGGTGGTCAGTTTCGGTTTCTGTGTTTCCAAAGTCACTTTCTCACTTTCTTCCGTTTTTCACTCTTTCACTTTTTCACTTTTTTCACTTTCGTCCGACCCGTGGCTCACCGATTGCACCTTTACTTAAAACGACTGGTCGCGCCCGACTTTCGGACGCTTAAGATCAAAAAGAGGACATTTTATGAGAGTTATTAAGTTAGCGGCAACATTTTTTTCAGTCAGTTTGTTCATATTCGGCTGCAATTCGGACCAGACGGACCAGCTTGCAGGGGCTCAACCGTACTCAAACGATGCGGCAGTCATTGAAACGGAAGGTGATGAATATTGGGCGAAAGACAATTTCGATCTTCAAAGGGCGGGCGATCTGTTCCAGCGATCAAATTCCCCCGAAGAGTTCGAACGTTATCTCAACGAAGACGACGGTATCAACAATCTCGATCTGAACGGTGACGGCTACGCCGATTACATAAGTGTCGAGGAATACAATGATCGCGATTCGAATTCGCGCGGACTTTCGTTGTTCTCGCGTTTCGGCCCAAACCTGATACAAGAGATCGCGACGATTCTGTTGTATCGTGACGGACAAAATTACCCCGGTGCCCGCGTTCTGTTCGACGGTAACGATCAGCTCTACGGCGACAATTATTACTACGAGACCAACTGGCTCGACCGCAGCGTCCCGATGGCGACGTATCTGTACGGCAACCACGATCCTTATCGCTCGCCGTACTACTACGACAACTATCCGTCGTACTACCAGCCGTATTACATCGTCGATACGCCGGTGTATCGGACACGTGTCGAGCAACTTTATCCGCAGCCGGTGTTCGTATACACGACGGCGATCCCGACCTATTTCGAAAAGATCAAGATCAAATCGCCGAACAACGGTCTGCATCTCGGACAGATCCACGCCAAGCTTGTAAAACCGACGAAGCAGCAGGAGGATTTCATTAAGGGAAATCCGGCAAGATATCACATCGCGAAGGATAATAAGGGACGTCGAAACGACGGCTTCCAGGCGGACGACAAACCCGGACGCGACAATCCTCCGCGAAGCGATCGTGGCGACGAACGCGGGAACCCCGCGAAAGAAGATCGGGGTGCCGATCGCGGAAATCCCGATAAGCCCCAGCACCAGAACATGAAGCCGGCAAAAATGGACAAGCCCGGTAAAGAGCAAGATCACGGCGGCGGCAATCCGAACAAGGGCGGTGGCAATCCGAGCAAGGGCGGTGGCGGCAAAGGCAAGAAACCGTAAGACAAGTAGTGAGTGACGAGTGATAAGACCCACCTGTCACTTGTCACTCATCACTTATCACTTTTAACTCGTCCGGTAGAGTAGAATCACTTCATGGACGACAAATACAACATAAGTAAGAGCAAGAAGCCCGAGACAAAGCAGGAAATTCTTGCCGCTCAGATTGAAGAGTTGGTAAAGCGCCGCGACAAGATCACGAACCTCGCCGAAAAGCAGAAGATCAATGCGGAGATCACGAAACTGTTCGCGCAGTACGAGAGACTAAAGATCTGAGTGCGAGAGACTGGAAACTGATAACTCGACACTGGAGACTGGTTTCTATTTCTTATTCCCAACCACCAAGTCACACCAACTCACACGGGATTTCTGACTTCCGCTACTTTGGCGGGAGGATCGTTTTCAGACGCCAATCGATATCCGAGAATTTATCTTCACGTTTTATCAGCAGCCAGTTAACCGATTTGGGATTTCGGATTGCGGATTTTGGATTGGAGGCGCGTAGTGACATTCGCACAAGAATAAACTCGCCGCGGACCTTCTTGCCTAGAAAAGTAATTTCGATACGGCCTTCGTCGTACTGCAATTGCGGATCGACGAGCGTCTCGTACCTCCCGCTGTCCCAGATGCGGACCTCGCCCGCGCCGTACGTGCCCTCGGCGAGCGTTCCCTCGAACTTAAAATAACTCAGGCTGTGATCCGGAACGGCGACGGCGAGGCGTTTGTCGTCAGGATCCATCGACGGTCCTTTTGGAACCGCCCACGACTTCCCGGTTCCGCCGATCTCGAGCCGCAGATCGAAATGCAGACGTGTCGCGTGGTGCTCGTGGATGACGAACCGCTTGCGTATCGGCTTAGCGTTCGTCACCGCATTGCGTGGAACTTTGAGGATTCGCATATAGGTTTATAATATCCGCCATGACAAGCGCCTTGCATACAATTCCGATTCTAATCATCGTCATTTGGATCGCAGCTTGTGGGCCCACGGGTGAGGCTCAGAAGGCAACCACCGCTGATACGGTGAAGCCGGTCGCAACTCCATCCAAGAACATCACTGCGGCGGATATTGCGAAGCTGAAATGGATCGAGGGCACGTGGCGCGGGATGGATGGCGACAAGCCATTCTTCGAGCGTTACAAGATCGAAGAGAACGCGATGGTCGTCGAGAGTTTGAAAGAGGACGGCACGCTGGACGGGGAGCCCGATCGTTTTGAACTGAAGGACGGTGAGTTGGGCAAAGGCGACGGTGACAAGCGCTCTGTCGCGAGCGAGATCACGGAAGATTACATTCAGTTTGTTCCCGCGGTTCCCGGCAAAGGCAATAATTTTCGGTTTGAGCGGCAGTCAGACGGAACGTGGATCGCGATCCTCGAATGGCCGGCGACCGACGACAAACCCGCTGGCCGGAAGATCTATAAGATGGAACCGTGGCAACCGAAAAAGTAAATATGCTCTACATGGTGATCGAACATTTTCACGAGGGCGCCGGTCGCGAGGTCTATCAGCGGTTTCGTGAAAAAGGGCGAATGATGCCGGACGGCCTGAATTATGTCGCGAGCTGGATCGAACGCGACCTCAGCCGGTGCTTTCAGGTGATGGAGTGGGACGACCCCGCGGCGTTTGCGGAGTGGACATCGAAGGGGGACGACCTGATGGAGTTTGAAGCAATCCTGGTCATTGCATCCGCCAACGTGCAAGAAATAATGCGCGATCGGCCGCCGCCGGGCGGATAGCGATCAGAAAAGCCTGTTCGACCGTTGCCGTCTGTTGAAGTCGAAAAGTGTTGGCTGCTGGAGATGCCGGTCGGGCTGCTTTCCCGAACCTTGAAATTTTTCCGCTCTTGCCTTTTCCCCGTCCGGGTTTCGGTCATTGATAATGAGCGAACGTTTTCCGTCTTTCACTTCCTGATAAAGCTCCGGCACGCGCGCCTCGGCGTAGGAAAGCAGTTCGGTCGAAAGAAATTCGTTGTTTTTATCCGCGTCGGCGAGCGATGCAACAATGCCGTCTTGCAACAACGCATATGAAAGCAGTCCGTGCTGAAGGCTGCCCAATTCCAGCGCGACGTCATTCGCCTGCGTCGCCGCAAGTATCTTCATGTCCTTGTCGTATGCAAGCTGGCCAAGACCGCGACTACCCATTGGACCCGGTTTGAATCCTTCGCCCTGCACTGCGGCAGCTGCGTAGCACGCATCGATAATAAAGATCATTTCGGAAGAGGTGATACCACGCATCCAAAGGGAAAGCTCATCCGATGAGATCAATTTCTTCGTCACCTCGGGAGTCAATCGAATATTCTCACGGCCGATGTCATACGGCAGCAGGTAGAATACGCCCGCGTTGTCGGCATAGCCGTGCCCTGCGTAAGTGATGATAAGCGTATCTTCGGGGCCGATCGCTTTTATTCGGTCGCGGTTCGGGATCTGCTTAAGCGTCGAGTCCGGGATCGCACTTATTTCCTTCGCGTTACCCGAGAGCAGTGCGAACACACTGCGTATGATCGCCTTTTGCGCGTGGTTGACCGAGAGTTTTCCGTCCCGCGCGTAATCCGAAATCAGAGGAACGCGCACCACCTCTTGATACTTGTCTTTCGCTTGCGTCAGACGCGTGCCGAGAATTTCCTGCATCTTCCGGGCGTCGTTTGCGGCGTAACGAAGATCATACGCAGCGTTCTCCGAAGCGTTGACACCTATCGATATAAGAAACGCCCGGCCTTTTTTCACAGATCCGGTCACGGTACCCGGTATCGTGAAATGGAACGGCTCGGTGGTCGCACTTTTTACCCTGTCGGCATTGAAAGCATACGCGGTAAATGACGCCTCAGTCCGACCGTCGCGAGGAAGCTGTATGTTTCGGAACGTCACTTCAGCCTTTGTCGGGGAAATGATCCTTACATTTTCCGACCCGCTTGTGAATACGTCATTCGCTCGGCGCCAGAGCGCGTTCTCGCCTGCCGAGTCCAGGCCAGGTGCTCGCAAGCTGTACTCCGCCAGCGTGTCGCCGGGCGTCGAGACGCCGACCAGCTGTCCATCACGAAATAGACGAACATCAAAAACTCCGGAAGAGCGCCCCTTTCCGGATCCTTCAGAAACGCTTTCGACCTCGATGGTCACATCTACGCGATCACTCGCTTTCGGAACAGGTCTGATCTCCTTTATCGCGACACGCGGCTGAACGCGATTGATCTCGGCGATCGAGGGCAGCGGTTTGAATTCCTTGCCGCAGTTTCCTTCCTCCGTGCATTTCAACAATCGCGGTAAGAGGCCCGGCTCGTAATACTGTCGCATAAAGAGTTCGAGCGGACGAGGTGTTAATGGGGCATCGGATATGACCCAATGAAGGCCTTTCCCGGTTCCCAGATCTTCGCTTGTATCGAATCTCCCGTCCGGCAGCGCCGTCACCCATCCACCCGATTTGAGCGCCACAATCTCCGCAATGACTTTCCAGGTTTCGGTATCTCGTAGTCGTATTTGTCCTGCCTCTCCCTTTTCCGGATCGAGTTTTCCGTTCGGCGTAGCCAGACA
>JBBKXD010000280.1:0-8384 GCA_037969295.1 Pyrinomonadaceae bacterium
GCGATCTTGGAAAGAGACAATCCAAGAAACAACAAAAATGCGCTGATCGCCCACTTGCGTTTATCGACCCGCATGCTGGTGGCCGATACGTCCTCAAGAAGCAACAGTTCACCATCGACGACCAGCGGCTCTATCACTTCGCGTGCCCCCTGGACCAACAACACGTCGCCGAATTTCAGTTCAACATTGCTAAGCTTATTGATAAAGGTTTCGCCGTGTCGGTTTACGGCGAGAACCGTCAAATCGTAAGTCTGGCGAAAACGAATGCTCTTAAGCGTCTGTCCGAGAAGCCGCGAATCGCGCATGACCATCACCTCGAAAAGCTCGACCGTGCCGCTTTCCAACATCGCATCGTGGAGCATGAAATCAGGCTTGATCTCCAAGCCGATCTCTTCTTTTACGCGGAGGATGTCGTCGATCGTCCCCTCGACCAGGAGCGAATCACGGCGTTGGATCCGTTCGTCCGGATTGGGCGATGCGATCGTCTGGCCGCTGCGAGCGATGCCGAGGATGTGCAGGTCAAGATCTGTGTTGAGCTTTGCCTCGTCAAGAGTTTTGCCGACAAGGCTGGAATCAGGCAGGACCAGCAATTCGGAGATGTACTCTCGGATATGATATTGATCGGTAAACGAGTCTTCACCGCCTCGGTTTGGAAGCATACGCCGCCCGACGAGCATCATGTAAAGCAGCCCGGAGGCAAACGTCACGACTCCGACCGCCGTCAACTCGAACATCGAGAACGGCTGCTGGCCGTATCGGACTATCGCACCGCTGACGGCAAGGTTTGTCGAGGTCCCGATCAGTGTGCAGCTGCCGCCAAGTATCGCGCCGAACGCAAGCGGCATGAGAAGCTTCGACGGTGCGATCTTTGCTTTTGCCGCGAGCCCGATTATGACCGGCAGAAACATCGCCGTGGTCGTTGTGTTTTTTAGGACCGAGGCGGAGAGCGCTGCGGCGACCATTATGATCGCGGTCAGGAAAAATTCGTTGTCACCCGCGATGCGGTGCATCCTCCGCCCGATCAGATCCACAAGTCCGGTCTTGATCAACCCGCCGACCAATATGAAAAGGCCGGCGATGGTGATGATGACATCGTTCCCGAACCCCGCGACGCCCTCCGAAACCGTCAGAACCTGAGTCATGACGAGAGCAATCACCAGGACTATGCCGACGACATCAACGGGCAGCTTCTCGGTAGCAAACAGGACGATCGCCAGTCCTAGAAGGAGGAGAGTGATAATAATGGGTGACACTGAAAGCTAGGATACTGAAAAGATGCGGCGCTGGAAAGAAAAATCGCATCGCTGTTTCGAGCTCGTCGGCTACGGGTTCATAAGTCTCCGGGACCCTTCCACCGCCGACGAAAACCATATCTCAATTTATCCCGTATAATCGTGCATTATGAGAAAACTTGCCGGCTTGTTCCTGTTCATTTTTGCATTTCAGCTCTCGGTTTTTCCCCAGACGCTTGAGGAAAAGCTCAAGGAGATCGATGACTACGCGAACGTTGTGATCGCAACGCACAAGGGCCCGGGTATGGCAATCGCGATCGTAAAAGACGACAAAGTTGCGTTGGCAAAAGGCTATGGCGTTCGGGAGCTCGGTAAGACGGCCGCAGTCGACGAGAACACGCTTTTCGCCATCGCCTCGAATTCGAAGGCATTCACCGCGGCGTCGCTGGCAATTCTCGTCGACGAAAAAAGGCTCGCATGGGACGACAAGGTCTCAAAGTATCTGCCGGATTTTCAGATGTACGATCCGTGGGTGACAAGCGAGTTGACGGTCCGCGACCTGGTTTCGCATCGTGTCGGACTGGACACGTTCAGCGGCGATCTGCTCTGGTACGAAACGACGTACACGGCCGACGACATTCTCTCCCGCGTCAGATATCTAAAACCGGTTTCGAGTTTTCGTTCGCGTTATGGCTATCAGAACCTTATGTATATCGCGGCGGGAAAAGTCGTGGAAAAGGTTTCCGGCAAGCCCTGGTGCACTTTTGTCCGCGAGCGGATCCTTGATCCTCTCGGGATGCGGCGGACGACGTGCGGGTTCGGGACGCTCGGCGAAAACACCGCACTACCGCACAACGAATCGGGGGGACCTCTGCGTGTGCTGCCGCACGGAAATGTAAACGGGGGTTACGGGGCGGTCGCTTTGAACTCTTCGGTTGCCGATCTCTCGAAATGGATCCGCCTGCAACTGGGTCGAGGCCAATTCGAAGGCAAACAGATATTCAGCCAGCAGCAGTCGTGGCTGATGTGGCAGCCGAACATCATGCTGCCCATCTCCGAAGCGGCTTCAAAGAATAATCCGACGCGCCATTTCTCGGGCGTGGCAATGGGCTGGTTCGTTTACGATTATCACGGCCGAAAGATCATCAACCACAGCGGCGGCCTCGACGGCATGTTGTCGTACACCGTTTTGATCCCGGAAGAGAATGTTGGTTTCGTGATACTGACAAACAGCGAGTCGCCGGGTTTTGGCATCATGATGAACAAGATCCGCGACGTGTTTGTGAACGCCCCGAAGCGAGATTGGAACGCCGAAGCGGTCGAGCAGGCAAAGGCCGGTAAAGAGGCCACAGATAAGGAAAGGCAAAAGGTTGATGCGGCTCGCGTTCTAAACACGAAACCGTCTCTTTCGACCGCGAATTATGCCGGTACTTATGCCGACAAACTCTATGGTGACGTGATAATTAGCGAAGTAAACGGGCAGCTCGTAATGCGTTTTGGCCCCTCACCGAACTTTGTCGCCGACCTTGAACACTGGCATTACGACACCTTTCAGATCAAGTGGCGGTCGTCGGTCGCCTATAACTTCCCACGCGGGTTCGTCACGTTTACGATCGATAAGAACGGCAAAACCGACGAACTGAAGATAGATCAGCCAAATAACGACTTTTGGTTCTATGAATTAACGCCGCGGAGGGTTAAGTAAAGAAAAGCTCGACAAGAATCTGGGACGTGTGTAAAATCTAATGCTTACTTTCGATTTAATTAGTCTAACGCCCAACGGAGGATATTCCTATGCCAGAGAGCGACGCGGAAAT
Organism: Pyrinomonadaceae bacterium; assembly: GCA_037969295.1. Taxonomy (GTDB): domain Bacteria; phylum Acidobacteriota; class Blastocatellia; order Pyrinomonadales; family Pyrinomonadaceae; genus OLB17. Next base: position 3,050 of record JBBKXD010000280.1, read on the forward strand.
CGACGCATTATTCGGCAAAAAAGTTACGATAACGATCGCGGAAAAGGCGGAAAGCGGATCGCCAACTTCGCCCGACTCCTCGATCGCAGCAACTGAAGCGGATACCTTTATTATCGAAAATGACAAGAAAATCTTAACTATTACCATTGCTGAGTAGAGATCCCAGGTAATACACCAGTAGCTGAAAAGGAGACAAGTATATGCCCGATGAAACAGACGATAGAGAAGAAACAACGAATGAACTCGACTCAAAACCGACGATAACGATCGCCGAAAAACAGGCTGGATCCGCAGGATTGGCCGATAAACCGACTATCACGATAGCCGAAAAGGACGGCGGCGAATAGTTTCTAATTTTTTTCCAGGAGATTTTGTCTTAGATGTCAGAAGAAGCAGTACAGACGGCTGAGTCGACCGAACAGCCACAGACCGAGGACGTACACTACCAGGCAGTTGAAAAGGAAGGGGTAGTGACCGCAATTTGGGAGATGCAGGGCCAGAAGCATATCCGGACCATCGACCCGCGGTCGAACGAAGGCAAGCAGATCCTCGCGTTGTTCGAAACGGCCGCTTAACAGATCAAACAGAGATCACACGAAACCGCGCGAAGTCGAGTCGACGGTTTCGTGTATTTTTGTGTCTTGCTATCTCAGTGGCGGAAGCAGGGTGACGATTGGGTGGGGCTCACCTGTCTTGTTGCGCTCTTCGAACTTTGCAACTTGTACGATTCCGACTCCTGCCGATGTCAAAAAGATCTCGTCCGCAGATCGCAATTCTTCGATCCCAGCCTCGACCTCTTCGCATTCAACGCTTTCAAGGACGAATTCGCGCGTTGTCCCAGCCAGGCAACCGGTACCAGGCGATGGAGTGAACAACTTGCCGCTCTTTAGCCAGAAAACGTTCGCCATGCACGCCGAGGTGATCTCGCCTCGTTCGTTCAATTGAATCGCTTCGTCAAAGCCGCGCCCTTTTGCTTCATCCAGTACAAGGATCTTCTCGAGATAGTTAGAAGATTTCACAGCCGCAAGCGGCGACGTCGAGTTTATGAGAAAGGGTGAAACGGTTAGAGAATAGTTTTCCGGGCAAGGGCGCGAGTCACCCGTCGCAATTAGTAAGCTCGTGCGGAGTCCGGATTCGTACGGCCACAGTCCGCCGGCCGACTCATCAAAAAAAGTAATTCGTGTGCGGCCCTGTTGGACCGAATTTACATCGATCAATTCGTCCAAAGCACTTCGCGTTTTTGTTTCGGTAAACTCGCCGACATCAATTCCAAGTTTGAGTGAGCTTTCCTCGAGTCGTCTCCAGTGCTTTTGCCAGAGGTGTGGTACGCCATCGTAGATCGCGAGTGTGGTAAAGATGCCTTTGCCGAAAAGCAACGCGGCCGAAAGCGCGGAAAGCTTCGGTTCCGGGGGCTGCAGCAGTCCGTAATTAAAAGAAACGGATTCGTGCATCCTAAGCTTCCATCCGCAAGTCTTCGCTTTCTTTTGGTTCGATGCGCCCTTTACGATCGCGGCAGAATTCAGCGACGAGCTCGACAAACACCGCGCTCTTTTCTTCCTGCGGAACATGCCCGCAGTTTTTCAGGATCACGAGCCGGGAGTTGAGAATTGAGTCGTGAAGTTTGTGCCCGTCCGTGAGCGGGATCACCTTGTCGTCCTCGCCCCAGACGATCAGAGTCGGTTGGTTAATAAGATGTGCGTCTTGTTCGATCCGGTCGGCGCTCCAGGCACGCGACGTTGCGAGGAGAGAATGATGCGCGTCGGCGGCCGCGAGAGGGCGACGTATAGATTCAACGCGATCATCCGTAATCAGGTCGTGATTTGCCGGAGCCAGAGTGCCGCGCATGCGGTAACGCTGAAAGGCACGCGAATCGACGAGAAACGGGGTGATCGCTTCACCGATGCCAGGGATGGCCGCCAGCTTAAGGATCGGATGATTTTTCAGATTGTCGTTGCAAACGGAATCAACGAGAACGAGCTTCTCAACCCGCTCCGGATAATCGAGCGCGATCGTAGCGGCGACGGCGCCTCCGTACGAGCTGCCCAGAACGGTCGCTCGCCCGATGCCGATTCGATTCATAAAGCGGGCGATCATTCGGGCTTGTGACGTTATCGCGTAATCGAACCATGAAGGCTTTTCAGAATATCCGAAGCCGAGCAGGTCGATCGCGATGACATGAAATCCGGCCTCAGCAAGCATCGGTGCAGCCGTTTTCCAGACGTAGAGCGACGCGGTGTACCCGTGAATCAAAAGTATCGTCGGCTTGGTGATGTCACCAAATTCCTGAAAGTGAATACGTGCGCCATCGACACTGACGAAATGAGAATGTTCGGCATGCGGGATCAGCGGCGCGACATCATCCCAATCGACGCTTTTTGACCGTCTCAGCATCTTTACCGCAACAGCAGCTCCGAGAGCGCCGCCGACCGCTAGTGCAAGATTTCGCTTTTTCATATCGACACGATCATTCTAGATCAAAACCACCTTTGGACGAACCGTGTTCCCAACATCGTCATAAATTCCAACGGCGATCATGTTTCCATCACCCTCCGTCATGCGAACGTGCTGGCCCGGAGCGAACCGGTCCCCGTCAACCCGCGTCGCAAGTCCATTTCTCGTCTTTTCTGCACGGTCCACATCCATCCGAAATTCGGCGAGGTGGGAAACGGCAAGGTCGATCGGTAAGAGGCTAGCGACCTTAGCCGATTCGAGTTGTTCAAGACTGATGCTTTGCTGAAGATCAAATTTTCCGGCGGCGGTCCTTCGAAGCGCGGAGAGATGTGCTCCCACCCCGACAACGCGTCCGATGTCTTCCCCAAGAGTTCTGATATACGTTCCGGCGGAACAGACAACTCGAATGCGGATCGTGGATCGTGGATCGCGGATTTCAGATGGCAACACTTCGAGCTCATGGATGACGACTTTAACGGGTTGTCGCTCAACCTCGATACCCTTGCGTGCAAGCTCGTATAACTTTTTCCCCTCGATCTTTTTGGCGGAATACATCGGCGGCGTCTGCAGCATTTCGCCACGGAATTTTTCCAGAACAGCATTCCAATCAACAGAACTGAGAAGTTTCGATAGTTCATCTTGGCGCCCTCCGCCTTCCGCCTCCTGCCTTCTGCCTTCTGCCTTCTCACTTCCGGTAACGTCACCCGTGTCGGTCTCAAATCCGAACTGCAGATCGGCGACATATTCTTTTGTGTCCTTATCGAGAAACCTTGCGAGTCGCGTGGCCTTGCCGACCAGTACGACCATGACGCCGGTCGCAAACGGATCTAATGTGCCCGTGTGTCCGACGCGTCTGGTTCCGAGTACACGGCGCACCCGGCTGACTACATCGTGGGATGTAAGTCCGACCGGCTTGTCGATGATTAGAATCCCATCCATTGATTTCATTCTAGTTCGTTTTAATTATTTAATTATGTAATTCGGTAATTAAATAATTACTATCGATGTATGTGGCGAAAACGTGTTAACGCGGAAGACCGGGAGCCGCGGATCATAAAAGACGTCGAGAAGGCTCGCGAGCGGACGATGAACCGCGCGGTCAAGCTTCTCGCGGCTAAGCCACGCTCGGTCGGCGAACTTCGCGAACGTCTTTTGGAGAAAGTGTGGACGAATGCGGAGATCGTGAATCTCGTGCTCGAGAAATTAAAAGAGTACGGATATCTCGACGATCAGAAGTACGCCGTCGATCTCGCGCTTTCGAAGCTCCGGCAAAAACCGCAGGGTAAGCGGCGGCTGCAGCAGGCGATGTCACAGAAAAAACTCGATCGCGAAACCCTCGACGGCGCGCTTGAATTCGCCTTCGAAAAGATGCCTGAGATCGAACTGATCGATCGCGCGATCGAAAAGCGTCTTCGGTTAAAGGGCCGGCCCGAAACCCGCGACGATACAAAGAAATTTTACGACTACCTTATCCGTCAGGGATTTGGTTTTGATCTTATTCGAGACAAAATGGCTGAAGTCGCAAAGTTTCGTGACGAATGACCGGTCCCGCCCGATAGGTCCATAAATCCTGAATCCGTTTCGTCCCGCCCCGCGAAAACAATCCCAAAGGAAGAAAATCTCCTTTTTAGAAAATAAGGAACGATGGGGGAATATATGAAGAAATTAATATTGGGTACATTTGTATTTGCTATTGCGCTGGTTGCGGGATCGACGAACGCTTCGGCGCAGATGATGAGGGCCGACAATCCGATGGTCGGCGGCGCGGCCATGTATAAGACAAAGAATATCGTCGAGAACGCGGTCAACTCGAAAGATCACACGACGCTTGTCGCGGCGGTTCAGGCGGCTGACCTTGTCGACACGCTCAAGAGCGCCGGGCCGTTCACGGTTTTTGCTCCGACGAATGCGGCATTCGACAAGCTTCCGGCGGGAACGGTTGCAACATTAGTTAAACCGGAGAACAAGGCGATGCTCACCAAGATCCTGACCTATCATGTGATCTCGGGCAATTATGATTCGAAGGCGATCGTGAAGGCGATCCGGAAAGGCCGCGGGAAGGCTGAATTCAAAACAGTCTCGGGCGACACGCTGACTGCGAGGATGAGCGGAAAGAGCATCATTCTGGTGGACGAAAAGGGCGGCAAGTCCTTAGTCACGATCTCAGATGTTCGTCAGTCGAATGGCGTGATCCACGTGATCGACACGGTCGTGCTGCCGAATTAGTTTTATCGGCCGGGGAGACATAATGGACGTTCAAGGCAAGTATTTTCCTGAACGTCCTTATCCTTTTAAATTGATCTTGCCTGGGTCGGAATATAAAAGCTACGTAGAAGTATAAAATACATAAGGTGCAATTTATGAATATCAAAATCGTGAGTATAACCACGGCAATAATAATTCTGAGTGTTGTCCTTGCCGTGATCGGTCAGCGTTCGGCCGGACTGAAGAGCTCGCCAACGGGGTTGAATACGCCGACGCAATATGGAACGGCGGTGTCGGATCAGATCTTCGACGGTAAAAAGATCGTCAAGTCCGATGCTGCATGGAAAAAAGTCCTAACGCCCGAGGCGTTTTATGTGCTCCGAAAAAAAGGCACCGAGCGAGCCTACACGGGCGGGCTGACGGACAACAAGAAAGCCGGCGTCTATGCATGCGCGGCATGCGGACTGCATGTCTTCGGATCAAAAGATAAATTTAACTCGGGCACGGGATGGCCGAGTTTCTTTCAAGTCATTCATCGCGAGAACATCGATGAAGAAGTCGATAACACGCTGGGCGAAACCCGTACCGAGATTCTTTGTGCACGGTGTGGATCACATCTAGGGCACGTATTCGATGACGGCCCGCAGCCAACGGGCATGAGGTATTGCATCAATTCAGT
>JBBKXD010000281.1:0-3039 GCA_037969295.1 Pyrinomonadaceae bacterium
TGCTCGACAACGATATCGAGCTCCATGCTCAGGTCGTTCTTTGTCCCGAGATAAACGACGGTACTATCCTCGAAAAGACGCTCCGGGACCTGGCCGCGTATTATCCAAAGGTTATCAGCACCGCTGTTGTCCCAGTCGCTTTGACGCGCTACAACACCGACGAGCGGCTAACGCGGGTCACCCCAGAGTTTTGCCGCCGGACGATCCAACAGGTCGAGAAATTACAGAAAGAATTTCGCCGCTCGCTTGGAACGACATTCGCATTTCTCGGCGACGAGATCTATATCAAAGGCGGTGTCGAAATTCCGTCGCGGCGACATTATGGGAGTTACCCGCAGATCGAAGACGGCGTCGGGATGGTGAGATCGTTTTTGACGAAGTTTGAGCGGCTCTTAACTAATGCGGGTCGCGGATTGCGGAATGCGGATTTTGAGCCGTTGGAGCTCGAAGCAGCCGTTGACTCGCGCACAAATCCGATCGCGATGCGGCCTCGAACTCCGCAATCCGCAATCCGCAATCCGCAATCGTCAAGCGGAACGATTCTGACGGGCGAGATGTTCGCGCCAATTCTCGCTGAGCAGATAGACAAGTTCAACAAGGCCTCGCGCTCGCAGCTTCGCGTCCTCGGCGTTGCGAATACTTATTTCGGGGGCGACGTTTCGGTAGCCGGGCTGCTAACCGGAAAGGATTATCAAAATGTTGCGGACAAGATCAGCGGTGATTTCGTGATCATCCCAAAACACACGATCAAATCGGACGAGCCGATCCTACTCGACGGCATGAGTTTCGAAGAATTGAACGCCATCTTCGATGTACCGGTCTATGATCTCGATATCGACGGTCTGATGGCGTTTCTTACTGAGGCATCCCAAATTGAAGCTCCGTAGGAGCGACATATTCTGCCACTCCTACGGAGCTAGATCGCTAGAATTAAAAACTGCTACAAAATCCGGCTCCTGCGGAGCCAACGACTAGCTTCGTTTGAAGTTGAATACGATGAAGCCAGTTACCTTGACCGGAACTCTCGAAAGATAAGTTGGTGAGAACTTCGCTTTCCACGCAGCCGTTTCTGCTGTGTCTCTCAGTAGAGGATGTCCGCTCACCGCCTTCGACGAAATCACCTTTCCGTCTTCATCGATGGTCACCTGCACATTGACAACCCCATAGGCACCAACCATTTTTGCCGGAGTCGGATACGGTGGATTCGGAAGATACGTCGCCTTACCATTAATGACACCTTCCGATTTGATAAGTGGCGGTTTGGGCTCGGCCTTTACGATTGGGGGCGGTTCCGGCATCTTCACCTCGGCAACCGTCGACTCAGCGCTTGAGGAAGTGCCGGGGCTAGTACCGATCGGCCCGGTTTGAGCTGCTCCATTCGTTTCAGGCCCTAATGGTTTGATCGCGACTGGCCCGTCGGGCATCGTCTTGCCCGTAAATGGCGTGGTTGATATCGAATCCGGAACTTCACGCGTCTGTTCGATCGTGGCGATCAGCTGGTTACGCACGGGTATGTCACTTTGCTGCGTTTCGGTTTTTTGCTGAGGCTGTTCGCGAGGCGGTTCGGGCTCCGGAACATTCGTGTCAGTCGGGGCGAGAATTTGCACCAGTTCGAAATTATCGGTTCCAAGATCGATGTCCGCCGCATAGAGGCTAAATACAAGAGCACTGAGAAATAGGATCCCGACTACGACGGATGACATCATGAAGAATTTACGGCGGGGCTTAAATTCGGCCTCGGCCGAATTCGATTCGATAAGCTTGTCAAACATTTCAACTCCTCCTTTTCAAAAGCCCGGTGCCAACCGTCGTTCAGTTAGACACCGGGCGGAGGAATATGTTCCTGGGGGGAGTCTGGAGAGTCTGTCGAGTCTATTGAGTCTAACGAGTCTATCGAGTCGAGCTAGTCTATCGAGCGTTACCGGAGTTCGGCGCGACAGACTTGTTAGACTCGCTCGACTCGCTAGACTCAACAGACTAGTTCTTGGGAAGACCATGAGGCTTTCGAACAAGTGCCTTCGTGCGCTTCAGCGCTTCTTCAAATGCGTTCTTATCTCTCTGCGGACTGCAATTAACTGCCCGATCGTCGATGAAGGCGGACGCCCGGGGCTTGCCTTGCCCGATATAAACATCGGTGTAGGGAAATCCGTGTTCTTCGAGCCATGCGATCACTTTTATTCGAAGCTGCCCCGGCGTAATTCGCGAGCCTTCCAAAACGTCCTGCGAGCACCGGGACGTGAAGATCGTGATCTCCGCAAACTTTGCCAGTTTCTGCATGAACTCAAGGGCACCGGGAACCGGGCTTCCAAAATGATCGATCCCTCTCCACTTGTCATACTTCGCAAGAACGCCGTCGAGATCGACGCAAACGCGGCTGCGGGTCGGCTCTGTTTTCGTTTTTCGCGGGGTCGACGGTTTGTACTCAGGCAGCTTTCGGCTTTTTTTTCGACGAATCTTCGGTAGCTTTGATGGCCGGGCAGCCATCATTGCTTCGATCGCATCACCGCCCTCAAGCCACTCTGGCTCGCCGGCGACCGCATCGAAGTTCCACAGTCGAGTGTAATGATGCCTAGTGTGATGTCTGCCCGGTGTTCGCAGCGTATACGGAAGATCGTCCGGGCCGACAATCCTCTTAGGCGGAAACTGCTCGGGTTTGCGCGGAAGATCCAGAGCCTGCCACTCAGAACGAATGTTGTCGACAAAATCGTACACGTCGGCAAGCGGGTACTCTTTGTCGAGCAAGACCCATACGTGATAACCGCCGACGCCGTTGCTGTCCATCAGCATGGCATCGATCCCTTGCTCGCGCAGCCGCTCCGCCCACTCGTGTGCGGCATCGAAATTGGCCTCGGCGATCTCGTCGCTGCCGGGCAGAGTCTCGTCGTGTAAATCGACATCGATCGCGAACCATTTGCACGTACTGTGATCGGAAATTGAATGGAGGCCGATGAGATGAGCAGGGGACTTTCCTGAGAAATGGCGATGAAGCTTGTTGAGCGTCACCATGTCGGTCCCCATCTTGCGACGCTCGACGATCGG
>JBBKXD010000282.1:0-9334 GCA_037969295.1 Pyrinomonadaceae bacterium
GGTGTCCATGCCATCGTTTCAGGAAGGGTCACGCGACGGGGCGACGAACTATCGGTCCGCGTCGAGTTGGTCGATGTCCGGGACAACAAGCAGGTGTGGGGTGAACAGTTCAAGGGAAACGTCGGGGACACTCTGGCGATGGAGGCGCAAATAGCCCGTCGGGTTTCCGGAGAGCTGCGGTTGCAACTCTCCGGGGAACAAACTCAGCATCTCGCAGAGGCTGGCACCACGAACTCAGAGGCTCACGAGCTTTTGTTAAAAGGCAATTACTTGTACGGCACCGGGCAAACCGAGAAGTTGATGAAGGCCGTCGAAAGCTATGAACGGGCCATCGCGCTCGACCCTAATTACGCACTCGCATACGCAATGATCGCTCGTGCCTACGACCTTCTCGCGAACAACAGTTTATCTGATCCCAAGATCGTCACTCCCCTCGCGAGGGCTGCCGCTGAAAAGGCGGTCATGCTCGACCAAAATCTGGCTGATGGGCATCTCCAACTGGCGATGCTCACGGCGGATCAGTGGGATTGGGCAACCGCCGAACGAGGGTATCGGCGCACTCTGGAACTGAACCCAAGCCATTCAGAAGCACACCGCCGATACAGTTCCTTCCTGAGCGTGACGGGCCGGCATGAAGAAGCCATTTCCGAGGCTAGACGCGAGCGCGAACTCGATCCGGAAAGGATTACGTCCGGAATGACTTACCTCCGCGCACTGCTCCAAGCGCGTCGATTCGATGAATTGATCTCCGAAAGCAAAAAGATACTCGAGGTCCAACCGGATCATCGCGGTGCGAAGGTCGGGCTCAGCAATGGTTACAGCCATAAAGGAATGCACGCGGAGGCCATCAAACTCATGGAATCAATTCGCCCCGAGAATCCAACTTCGTCCTCGCAGATATACCGTGGCGCCGCGTACGCGCGAGCCGGCGAACGTCAGAAAGCCCTCGCTATCCGACGCCGTTTGGATAGCACTAAGGAATATGTTTCACCGGCCGAATTGGCCGTCTTATATACGGCTCTAGGCGAACGTGAGAAGGCCTTTGCGTTGCTCGAAAAGGCATTTGCCGAGAGCGATTTGCAATTGAAATATCTCAACGCTGATCCCGCGTTCGACCCCCTCCACAGCGATCCGCGTTTTCAAGACCTGTTGCGCCGCGTAGGCCTGTCGCATTAGGTTGCCGCTCTTGCGCCGCGCCCGTTGTCCGCCCCTTTCCCGCCGTAGAGATTTATAAATCCCAGAAGAATGAACAGAGCGTTGCAGGGGCGCGGACGCCAAGAAAATGATGAAGCTCTACGACGGGCTCGAGGACAACGACGACGCGCCGAACGGCTATGCGAATTTTGATATCGATGAGAGTGAGATGGAATAAACCGTTCGGACTTGAACTTACATTTGCGCAAGGTTCACAACTAGATTGTAAGTAAACCACCCATCACCGGTTACAAAGACTTGTGGCTTCGCAGTAGGAGCGTCACGGATGATACCAATGCCGTCATCAAATGGCTCAAACGAGACGATCTTCGAGTACGGAAGTCTCAAACTCTTACGCGGACCCGCGAAATAGATATGTTTGTTTGTAATCGCCACCCAACCCGTGTCGACGTGAATTCGCTCGGTGTACTCCACAGCGTGTCCTCGAAAGTCGCCGACCCTGTAATAGACGCCTTTCATTATTCGGACACTCACCCCTTGTGACCGCCCCCGGTATTGTCTTTTTATTTTGTCTTCCAAGTACGGTGCGTTCGGAAATGCCCAAACAATCTGTTCATTTTTTTGAAAATTGATTGGTAGTCTGCCATCAAATGCAACTTTGCTTGGAATCTTACCTTCAAAAATCTCGCGTAGAATGCCTGCCTTTACAATTCTTGAAAATGAACCATTTGAATCTAGATCAGTTTGTGACAGACCGAAGTGTTCCTTAAATTGCTCTAAACGGGCTTCCTCAGTTTGGTCCAATACTCCGTCCTGAAAAAAACTTTCTACTGCGAAGTCCCATGCCTTCGCAAGATGCGTTTTACGTTCATGGCTAGGAACCGACAACGAGCCTTCGATCTCCAGTACCCGACCTTCTAACAAGCTAAGTGCAATATCACTCCGAATACCTGCAGTAAGTTCGCCTACCAATTTGATTCGGCCTTCTTGAATTCTATTTTCTCGAAGGTTAGATTGTTGTTCGCATTCGGGGTGTTTCGTGCGGAAAAGACCGGCGGAGCTGCCGCAATAAATGCAATTTCCCATAACTGTGTTTCGCGAAGAATCTTCGCCCTCACTTAATCAACTGCCCGTAGACGATCCGATGTCCATCCGGGGTTACGACTGTGAAATCCCTAATGCCCCATGGCTTGTCCGCGATCGGGGACAGGATCTTCGCACCGCGATCCAATAACTCTTGATAAACCTCGTCGACGTTTTCCACGACGGCGTGGGCGAACCACGAATGATTTCCCGTGGCCTCGGCGGTCATTTCGTCCGCGCATTCACCAAGCATCACCTTGAAGTCGCCGAACGAAAGAAACTCCCAGCCCGGCGCCGTGAAGTCTCGTTCAAAGCCAAGTTTGTCGATGTAGTACGAAGTCTCGAGCTTCAGGTCCTTGACTGCGAGAACATGACGAGTGTGGACCACTTTTCTTTCACTATTCATTTTATAAATAGCTCAATGCCCAGTGCTTGCTCCGTCGTTTATAGTTTCCGTACCAGAGGCAGAGGGGATACAAAAACACCAACCCCGCGATCCACGCCGCGTAAACCACCCATAGGGAAAATCCATGGTCCGGCGGCGCTTGCATACCATTTTCGGGAAAGTTCAGGAACAGATATCCGACGGCCTTTCCAGTAGCGAGGCTTAGCAGAATCGCGATGCCGTGTGCGGTGTACCACTGCAAAAGGTAAAAGAACATTGGCACGCGGCCAAACGTGATCGCGATCTTTTGCCAGATGGCGCGACCGCTGATCCCATCCGTTAGCGCAAGCACGATCATCGAGGGGCCGAGCGTCATCAACAAAAATAAAAGCGACGGCGGATACTTCGTCGTGTTCAGAAATGAAAGAAACGTGAACACCGGACTCGTCTGTTGGGACCACGGAATAGGATCGCCGTAGATGTTTATCAACCGGACTACTACAAACAGTACGGTCGCGCCACTTCCAGCGACGAGAAGCCATTTCCTCCGTTTTGCCGGATCCCAATTGTATATTGCACCTGCAGCGAAGCCGGCGGCCATGACGCCGATCCACGGAATCAGTGGATAGAGGGCGAACGCCGCCGAGCCCTCAACGATCGGAATGATGCCGGGTTGGTGAAGGATGATCCACAGCACTTGAGATAGATCGGGAGGCGGCTGCCCCGCGAACGCAATGTTCGGGGGAACCTGGAATGTGTCGAGCAGATTATGAAAAATGATCATCAACACGCCGATCGCGCCGACGATACGTAAGGGCACCCAAATCAGAGCCGCCATCACGATCATCGAAACACCGATCACCCATATGACCTGGGCCATACCGAAGAAGGAGTAATCGAAATTGAAAACCACGCCGAAGCGCACGACGGTGAACTCCAGAAAGATCAGCCAAAGCCCGCGTGTGAAGAGAAATCGCGAAAGCTCGGCGTTTGTCTTGCCGCTCATCTTTTGCAGATAGATGCTGATGCCCGAAAGAAAGACGAACGCCGGCGCGCAGTAATGCGTGATCCAGCGCGTGAAGAATAAGGGGACCGTCGTTGTCGTCGGATCGGTCGGGTCGGTCAGAAACGCTCCATGATGAACAAAATCGCGCGTGTGATCGAGCAGCATGATCATCATCACTAAGCCACGAAGAAAGTCGATCGAGTAGATGCGTTCCTTCAGTTTTTGATCGTCCATACGTCTTTGCCCAACTGTCATGTAATGCCGGACCTGCGCATTTTGTCCGCTCGATCTCGGTGATACGAGTTAGATTTACGCCGTCGTGTCAGAACCGCCTGCGGTAGCGGGCGGTTTACGTTGACCTACTCTGACGCGAAACCGATCGAAGCTCTAATCTTCAACCGCCCGCTACCGCAGGCGGTTCTGACCTTCATCGTCGCACCACGTTTTACTGGCCACTGGCCACCGACCACTGACCCACTACTTATAAGCGATGGCCGCACTCGCCGGACCAGCGAGATGTATGACCTCGGTCCGCTTGAATCCAACCTCGCGGCACCATCGATCGAAATCAGCACCGGTGAAATCGAACGCGTCGCCGAACTCGATCAGCATGTTCAAAGACATCATCATTCCGAACGCGTTCTCGCGTCGGGGGTCGTCGATGATGTTCTCGACGATGGCAAACGCTCCGCCTTCGGGCAGTGCGTCGTACGCCGAGCGTATGAGATGCATCTTCTTTTCGAGGTTCCAGTCGTGAAGTATCATTCCCATCGTCACGACATCGGCCGGCGGGATTGAATCGCTAAAGAAATCGATCGGCGCGGCGTTAACACGATCCGACAATCCAGCTTCGGCGATCTTTCGGCGTGCAATGTCCGTCGCCGGCGGAAGATCGGTCGATGTGCACGACATGTGCGGATTATTTTTCGCGACAAGCATCGACAGAAGGCCGGTCGCACCGCCGACGTCCGTGAGCGTTTTGTAATTTGAAAAATCGAACTTTTCGGCGAACGCCTGAAAGTTTCCCGCCGAGATCCCGGCCATTGCGTCCATGAACTGTTCGAGCCGTTCGGGCTGGCTATAGAGTTCCTCGAATACTCCCTTTCCGCCGTGCTTCGTTTCGTTCTGGGCCTTGCCGGTCTCGAGCGCTTCGACGAGATCGCCCCAGTACGGATATAGACGATCGTTCGCCATTTCGAGAAACCCGCCCATGAACATAGGGCTGTTTCGGTCGAGAAACGCTGCGGTCTCCGCGGTGTTACGATACTTTGCTTCGGGGCCGTCGCCCTCGCGTTCGAGGAAACTCAGTGCGACGAGCGTGTCGAAGAAATCCGGATCCGAGCGCGGATGAAGCTCGAGCGCATCGCGCAATTCCGCTCCCGTCTTCGTACCCTTGCCGAGTTCGGTGAATAAGCCGAGCTTTACGGCCGAAAGCAAAACCTTGGCCGGCCAAAATGCCATGCCGACTTCCATTATCCTTGCGGGTGACAAAGCACTCATATTCGTTGCAGTCATAATTTTTGATACCTCAGAAAGACACGCGTATTTTATCGGCGATTCCTATTACAGCCAAGCTCCGATCTGTGACCGTATTCTTCGTGTTGTTTTGTGTAATTTAATGGTTTCAATTCTGAAAACCGGAATCACGAAGCAACGAAGTCATCGCTGAATTTAAGACCTTCTTGTTTCGGGTTCTTTTTTGTGTGGGTTTGTGTGATTCGTGGTTTGCTTTATGAAAGCCGAACCACGAACCCACACGAAACACACGAAGGAGCACGACCTTAAAACATACAACCACACGAATCGACACGAAAACAGATCGTTGCTCAGGGCTACTTTGCCGTGGCTGCCTTTAATCCTTCATTGGATAGCCTTCGATTCGGGTACCTCTTCAGTACCTTTCGAAAGGCGTCCGCGGACTCGGTCTTTCGTCCGGCCGCGAGTAACATCTCACCGGCGGCTTCCCACGACGGTTTCACGATAGCCGGCGGGCCGTATTCAAAGACCAGCCGGTCTTCATTCTCGGCCGCGGCGATGATGTCTCGAAGCGCTTCATCGCGACCTCCCGATGCAAACCGGATCGCGGCGTCAAGTATCTGTTCCATCACCACCCCAGTGTCGAGATCGGACTGTGAAACCATCGAGTATCGGCTCGATGCTGCGGAGCTGTCCGACTTTGACGCCTTTCCTGCAGCATTGCGTTCGCGCAGCGATTCAAGCACGCGACGAGCTTCGGCGAGATCGTTCCGTCGCACGTATTCAAGCCCGATCGCCATTTCGTGATTGGAAAAGGCGTTGAACGATCTCATCCCGGACGCGTCCACCGGCAGCATCATCGATGCCGGACCTTTCCCTCGGGCTTCGACAAGCATCGTTGCGCGACACATGGCGAGGTGACTTCTGGTGTACGCCGACGAATTCGTCTTCGCGTCCTCCTCGATAATGGCGAGCAGCTTTACCGCGTCTTCATCGCGCCCGATCTGAAGATACGCATGCTGGAGCCAATGCAAAGGGTGATATCCGCCCGTACCCTCGTCCCGCGCGGTCTTCATCGCCGCCGTGTTCGATGCGATCGAATCTTCCCACAACCCGAGCGCAAAAAAGATATGGGACGGCATGTGCTGTGCGTGCGATGCGCTTCGTGCGACGGTTCCATAAGCCCGGGCAGCACGAAGTCCGAGCGGTGCGTGAACAGGATCGTCATAAGAATGGATCAGGTAGTGAAGAGCTCCCGGGTGGAGCGGATTTTTCTGGTAGATTGCCTCGGCCGCCGCTGCGGCCTTCATATAATTTTCGGTGTTGCGGACCGTTCCGGTGAGGCCAAGCACCGATAGAGCATAGAATGCCTGTGCTTCCAAATCCTCCGGAAAACGCTTTGTCACTTCGGCCATCGCGTTAGAGTAAGCCGCGGCAACCTGGGCTTCGTCACCATCCTCGTAAAGCTTCTCGACGGCGTCGAGGTACATTCTTTCGCGCTCGGTCCGCGCTTTTGCACGTCGTTCCGCCGCCGTCGGAGCCAGACGTGCAAGAGCCGCCAGAGCCGAACTGCGATCCTGTTCACCCCATATTCGATGATCGTATGTCATTGCTTCACCCCAGTAGGCGAGCGCGAAATCAGGAGCGATTCGGGAGGCGTCCTGAAAAGCTCGCCGGGCGCGAGCGTATTCGAAACTGTGAAGCAGCAGTACGCCCTCGATGAAAGATTTCTGTGCCGCGGCGGGTGCCGATGTAGGAAAATCTATCTTTCCAAGGTCGACCGGACCTGATGAACTTGCCGACGGGCCGTTGTGATGTTGGGCGAGGGCGGAGTTCGAAATTACCAGAAGAGAAAGAATGAGGGTGACGATCCGCATAGGTTATCTCCTAAAAGAATATGACCGTATTCTAGCATCGACTGAGAGTTGCGGGATGTCCGATAAACGTAGTTTCGTCGTAAGGTCGTGAGCCGCAAAGCGGCGCCGTATTTTAGCCAGGGGCAACGCCCCTGGAAAAAACGCAACTTATCTCCGAGCCGCACAGCGGCGGAGTAAATCGATTCGGTTACTACGCCGCGTTGCGGCTTCGGCATGTTATTTCGACGTCCAGGGGCGTTGCCCCTGGCTAAATTACGATCGCACCTTTGGTGCTGAAACCGTATTGTCGCTATGAAACTGCGGATGCCCACTCGGCGGTGACGCGAGCCAGTTCGTCGAAGACATCTTCGGTACTCGTGCGGGTGCGCTTCAAAACTTTGAAGCTATGATCGGCTGTTTCGAGCAGATGGAGTTTCGCGCGCGTTCCGAGTTTCGCGATCACAGGTTCGAGCAGATCGAGTTCCCCCAACGTGTCGCGTGTGCCGCTAAGAAACAGCATCGGAACGGTAACGCTGCTCAAATGATCGGCGCGTTTTGTATCGGGTGCCCCCGGCGGGTGAAGCGGAAACGCAAAGAGCACGAGACCAACGACGCCTTCAAGCGGCTCTTCCGATGCGGCAGTCGTCGTCATCCGCCCGCTGAATGAATGTCCGCCGGCGAGAATTTTTAAGTCTGGCGCCGCCTCTTTCGCGGCTTTCACTGCAGACCTGATAGTCGCGATGCAAACCGGATTCGGATCGCGCCCGCGCTTATTTTCGGAATATGGAAAGTTATATCGAAACGTCGCGATCTTCTGCGTCGCGAGATGCTCGGCGATCGTCTCGAGCATCGGCGTGCGCATATTCGACGACGCCCCGTGACCCAACACGAGAAGATGCGTCGCATCATCCGGGCGCATCAACAGCGCCGAGACTTCGCCCTTGGAGGAGGTGGCGAGGAATTTCTGTTCTTCTATCTTCAGCTTTCAGGACCCTCCGCTTTTGGCAGCTTCACGAATTCGTCCTGTATCGCGTAGAACGGTCCAGCCCACGCAGCTTTGCCCTTGTCGCCCAAACTTAGGCTAACCATTGGATACTCGTCGAGGAACTCGAGGTTATCGCATTCCGGAATTCCCGCCGACTGCAACACCTCCTCGGCGGCAGTTCTATTGTTGGTCCAAATCTTGAAGTATTTCGGCGACGCTACAAATACCTCCTCAAATGCCAAGTCACTTTGGTGGATCATTCCAAACTCTAAGAAGCCATCGTTCTGTAGCAGATCGGCGTAGGGCTCGAACACCGACAAGGCAAGCGCCCTATCCGTGTAAGGACCAATCACAGGCTCTTCCTCTTTCATACCGATTAAGGGCGCCGCAACATCGGGCATCAGTGCCCACGTTAGTTTGCGGAATAATTCAAAGATGTCCGGCGCATGAACATTCGCTTCGATGTAAGTGTCGAAAAGACCTTTCTCTGCAGTCTGAAGAACATAGCCAGTAGTGATACGAGCGTTGGCAATTCTCTTCAACGCGTCGCTCGCGTCGCCCGGGAGCTCATTTTTACGAGGAAACCTAACTCCGCGAGGAAATAAAAGAGGCTCAGATGTGTGATTCTTACGTTCCAAAATTCTTCTTGAACCCCTGCCCAACCTTTCGAGTAGCAGCTCGGCTAGCGGGCCTACGACTTAATCCCCATCGGAGGAATCGCGGCCGGAGCGCCGCGGAGAAGACCTTCGGTGCTAAGATCTTCGTCGATGTCATCCCAGTGAATACCATATCCTCCGCCGGATATCTTCCAATTTTTTCGCTGACCATCCGTTGCGTGCAACAGGCGTGGGTACCAAGCGAGCGGCGCCGAGATAGTACGCCCGTCCATCAGGCGAACCCTCAATTCGTCATCGGTAGTCTCTACGTCTGCGACCCGTTCGTCAGCCATCGTTGCCAAAATACTCATGCCATGCCTCCAAAAACTTTTCCCGATTTGCGGTAACAATGTCCTCCAACTGTCTCAACTCTCTCGCCGCGAAGCCTCGATTTCGCGCCAACCCGACAACTTCGAGCCAAAATTTTGCCGACAAATTATCACGATCGACATGGACATGCGGCGGCTCGTTTGGCTCGTTACTGTAGAAATAGAAACGGTACGCCTGATATCGAAGGATCGTGGGCATCAGATGGCATTATACGGCAGTCATCTATTTCTGAAAATTCTTCTTCAATCCCTGCCACACATCGCTGTACTCGTGCTGCAGTTCGGCGCAGTCCATCGCGAACTTCGTCGGCCTAATCACATAACGCGATTCGAACATGAACGCGAGCGTGCCCGAAAGTTTCTGCGGAGCTAACGGAGCGTTCGATGCTTTCTCGAATGCGTC
>JBBKXD010000283.1:0-6421 GCA_037969295.1 Pyrinomonadaceae bacterium
GCGGCGCTGGTTCCAGAGCTGCATCGTAAAGCCGATGAGCTCATGCCCCTGCTCCTTCAAAAGCGCAGCCGCCGCCGAACTGTCGACACCGCCGCTCATTGCTACCGCGATCTTCATAAAACCCGAACGCCTATTCTGACAGGCGAATCGGATTAGTTGCAAGAAGCTCAGGTGCCGTTGCTATCGGTAAAAGCGGGAAACGGGCCTTATTTTGAGTAGATCAGAATCGGGCGGCCGTCACTCTTCGCAAGTCCTATGAGGGCTCGAACCCCGGTCAACATGCCTCCGAGAAGTTTGTCCCTGCCGGTGTGCATCGCCTCGGCCCCTTTTGACGCACCTTTTTTAACACCGCCGTAGCCGCCGACCAAACCATAGACAGCGACGACCCGGTCCCGGGCAATATCCATTCGTTCGTGACGCTCTCGCTCGATGAAGATGACGATCTCAGGGGTCGTTGAATTTGATAGGCCCTTGATGACCCCGCCGTCGTCCGTAACGATGATGATCTTTGTACCGGGAAATACTCTGTTGACATCATCCCAAAGGCCGTGGCCCGGCTCCGTCACTTCAGGCACAAATGACAGGTGCCTGTCGCCAGCCGACAGTTCCAAAACGTCCTCGTACTTCATCGTCGAAGTATTTTTCCTGATCTTCAAATCGAATGAATGCTCGTCAGCCGCTATGACCTTACCCGAGTAAGCGACGAGCTTACGCGTTAGCAATCTCACTTTGCCAGATCGCGTAACGAGTTCTCGGATGACGGACCGCACGCTTTCGGCGTCGGCATCCCTGTCAACTTGACCGAGAACACAAATGGGAGATACGACAATCAAGAATATAAGAAGAATTTTATGCACACGCTCCTCCGTCCTCGCTGCTCAGCCGTGAAACCGTACCACGACTCCGAGCGGTTAGGTAAGATTACAAACTCGCAAAATTTCGCTCGTGCTCAGTCATCGCCGGTAAGACGACTCTCTTTATAGCCTCAAAATAAGCCCTCGAACCTTCGAGATTAGGATGACCTATCGCCGCGAGCTCGCACATTCGCAGCGTAATCTGCCCATAATGTCGGGTTTTGATCTCGCTGAACGCTCTAGGGCATTCGGTCTTCCGTATCGCGTACATCTCATCGGCTGGCATGTTGTCCTTGTCGCCGAATGGCCCCTTTGGCCTTACGGTTCCAGTACAACTGTCGCAATCACACCCGCGTGATCAGAAGGCCTGAAACCCGACGGAGTTTTGTCTGCTACCTCTTCGCCAACGACATCCGCACTCGAAGTACGGACGTGTCCGCGGGTCAGTACGAGATCGAGCCGCTGCGTCGGTGTCATCTCGTCTGAAGGGATCTCGCCCGAGAGCGGCCAGGTGAAACCCGGAATGGCTGGATTTGCCTCGCTCCAAACGTCCCTTAGCCCCGAGCTGGTCAAGATCTGGTACGAAACGCCGCCCGCTTGTGCGTCGGAGTTAAAGTCGCCCACGAGCATCAGGGCCGATTCGGTGTTAGCCGGCCCGTGCAGCAGCTCGTTCGCCTGCGCATATTGGACGGGATCGAAAAACGATTCGAGATGCGTGTTGACGAAGCGATATGGTTTGCCGCGAAATTTAACATCCGCCGATGTCCAGCCTCGAAAGACCGTGACCGTCTGTCCGAGGACCGCGACCTGGAGATTCGTCATAAAGTTCCCGGCGGCGGTTTCCTCGAGCTTGAACTGCGACTCCGGCAAATCGGTACGCGCCAGAATGACCACGCGATCGGTGTAGCGAATGTCGAGTGCCTGGGTCGGACTCAATAGACCCGGCAGCTCGGCGTCGAGATTCGTTTGGATCGCGATCGGTGCGTAATGCAGGTTTCGATCCTCGAGTTCATCGAGCAGCATCTGCAGAAAATCGTATGTGACACTCGTCGCCGGTGCCGGATCGAACGGTGTTCCGACTCGCCAAAGCGCGACTTCCTGAAGCCCGACCAGGACCGGTGCACCGTCTTCGATCTGATTGGCGATCGCCCCGATGCGCTCCGGCACGTTGCCCGCAAGCATGTCGGTGTACGCTTCGCCGACTTCGAACAAAACCTGCTGCGGCGTCTGAGCGGTAAATATTTCACCGAGCTCTGCGCCGAGGTACATGTTGTAGGTCATTACCGTTAGGCTTCGGTCACGGCTGCTAGCATACACTTGCGATGAACCGATCGAGATCAGACTGACGACCAGGATGATGGTCGTTAGTTTTCGTTTGATGGACATAGATTTCTCCTTTGTTGTTTATCCTGGTGAGTAGATTTTCTGCTTTGCTCAGTTCGGGATCTTCGTCGCCCCGGCTACGGACGACGACGCGAAGGGCGACGTCAGTTTGTCTTTTATTGCGTCGGCCGTTGCTCGGGCGCCTTCGACGTTGGGATGACCGATGGCGGCGAGTTCGCACATCCTGACGGACATCTTTCCGTAATGGTGATGCTTCAATTCCGAAAATACTGTGGAACAGATCTGCTTGCGCTCGGTGTATCGTTCATCGGCCGGCAGATTGTCTTTGTCCGTGTCCCATAATAGTGGCCGCTCCGTGCCGAAACACCGGTCCTCCGTTATCGGAGATTCGACAAAAATTACGCGGGACCTTTCTAAATTCGCGTTCGTTCGGCTGACCGCGTCGCGAAGCGCTCGGTTCGATTCCGTGACCCAGAGGCGCGACCGCTCCGCCATTTTTTTTCGAAGCACTTTTATGAACTGTTTGCTTGCGCCGTTTGTGATCGCAAACTGAACGGGGTGCGGAAACTTCACCGCTTTGAGCAGGTATCGCGAAACTTTATTCACATCGCTTGTGGTTGAAACGATCGGGAAGTAACCCACGACGACGATCTTCGCGTTCGGAAATACAGCCGCCGCATGCTTCAGCAAGCTGTGCATGCCGTCGTTGCAGTATTGCCGTATCAGCATCCGTAATTTTTTCTCGGAGAAGAACGGGTTGACGGTGTTCGCGACGAGTACATCCGTTATTCCGCCTGATAGCATTACAAGGTCGACCTTGGCCGTGTCCGCGTATTCTCTGCGTGCGGCATCGATCTGCGAACGGATGCTCGGCTGCGATAGGTTCGCTTCCTGGTGGTGAGGTTTGAAGATGTCGTCGCCTGCCGCCTGCATCTTACTAAGCTCATCGACATGCAATTCGATCCGCGCGCCTGAATGTGCCTTGACAGTCATTCGCACGTCGCGTGTCGCGTCGAAGACTTCCCTTCGCAGCCATTCCTTGACGAGGTAATAGAATTTGTTCTCTTCGCGAAGGCCCTGGCCCGACATATGCGAATCGCCGACAACCAGCATTTCGAATGGTCGCCCTGATGCACGGACCGCACCGGGTAACGAAGCGAACGAAATGCGACCCGTGGCCAGCAATGCCGCCGCAGTGCCGAGCTGCGCGATGAAATGTCTGCGCGAGACGCCGTTCGTCATCTTTTCGCCTCCTTGCGCGTGACTGTCGTCGATTTGTTGAATGCTCCGGCAGTGTTCAGATTCGCCGCGAGAAACGCTTTTATGTTGGGGGTCGTGTCGGTCAAAAGGATGTCGCCGTCGATGACTGTGTGCTGGAGCGCACTCGGATTTTTCTCAAGAGTTTTCTTCAGCCAGTCAGGATCGAGGCATGACATCCGTGCCGTCCGCCCGGTGACCGCAAGCTGCACAACCGAGTGAAGCGACAATAAGTGGCTGGTGTAAAAATCGTTATTCTTCAGCTCGGGCCGGACCGGCGTTATGTCGAGAAAGCTCCGCTCGCCGAGCTTGAACAACCGCGCTTCGAACAGACCTTTTTTCCCGGACTCGTCCGTGTACGTCATCTGGTATTCCTTTTCGCCCTCAGATGCGAAGGTCCAGCTTTCCTGTTCGTCGGCGTCGGTCCACGTGCCAAGAAGATTTCGGTCGAAATAAACATCGGCGTCCGTGTAGAACGGATGCAGCGACGGTATGCAGCCCGTCAGAAAAACGAAGGTAAAAAGAATCAGTATTGCGATCGTTTTTTTCATACACTCGCCTCCGAAGAGTTCTCCGCTTTCGCGGGCTTCTGTTAGCAAGTGCGCGCAGCGCCGAAAACATGTCAGATTATTTCGGTG
Organism: Pyrinomonadaceae bacterium; assembly: GCA_037969295.1. Classification (GTDB taxonomy): domain Bacteria; phylum Acidobacteriota; class Blastocatellia; order Pyrinomonadales; family Pyrinomonadaceae; genus OLB17. The sequence goes on from JBBKXD010000283.1 coordinate 4,094, forward strand.
AAATATCGAATGGGCGGGAAAGGGTTAAGCGCGGAGCGAAGAATCTTAGTGCGGTTTCGGCTAGTGAGGTGCGTGGGAGTTCTCGGGCGCAGTTTGTCGTGGGGACTTAGCCGGCGATCCGCGTTACCTGATCAACGACCATCTGCCAGCGGCCGCCGCGCTTCTCCCAGACGTGGACCACGCGGAAGGAGTTTCCCCTGCGTTGTTGCCCGTCACGCGTAGTTACCGACCACCCGGTTGCGGTCACGACGGCGACGTCGGTGTAGAGCCTGATCTTTCTGTCGGCGATCACGAATTTGAGGCTGGAGTTCGCCGTCTGTTTTTGCTCATAGCTGAGCCTTGCCGCCGCGATGTCTTGAGACTTGTCATACAATCTTCCGCTCGGGCCCACGTGGTAACTGTCTTCGGCAAGCAAGCTCTGCTTTCCTTCGGCATCCGAGACCTCGTTGATCGTGTTCCATTCAGCTTCGAGACGTTCGATTTCGCGGAGATCGAGCGCGGCTCTTGAAGATGCCGGCGAATGCTGACCGAATACGGTGGCCGCCGCGAAGGCGATAACTATGACTTGGCTTTTCATTGGTTACTCTGTCACGGTCTTGCAGGCGGGAAGGCGTTCCCGATATCGGCAGATGAAACCATTATCGCGATCACCGCGATGACCGCAGCCGCTCCGAGGGCGATACCGAGACCCATCTTCGCGCTGCTCGTCCAGCCCCGTCGTTTCACCTTCTCAACATCGCGGTACGAAATTATGCTCGACTGCGTTTGGTCCTTGATCGTGACATCGAACGAATCGTCGAGGATCTGGCTTATGCTGCCTCGTATCTTTGTTCCGTCCTTCAAAAATACCGTGACCTTTGCACCGGCGCCCAGGTCGTTGACCTGGGCCTTGATCTGTCTGTCAAGGACAACGGCGGTCTGGCCGAAGATCATACTCGTATTTGCGAGTAATAAGATCGTCACAAGAAACACGCACAAATTTATTCTTAGCATCTTCTCTCCTTTTTGATTGCGTTACTGAAAGCCCTTGTCCTAATGCCGATCGACATGCAGGTAGTATTCGCGTATCGTCTCCGATCTTCCGTCCTTTGAACGGCCCTCCAGAATGACTATGTAATCTTTTCGATTCAACGAACCGGCCGGTACCGTTACCGCCAGTGATCTAGGGCCATCGTTCATCCCGATCGTTATGTTCGAAGCTCGCCAAACTGTCTCGCCACCCAGCGTCGAGATTCGGACGGAGTAGCTTGCATATGCCTCACCGCCGAACAACATGCGAACGATCACGTTTCGTGTGGCCGCGCCGATCGACGCTGTATTGCGTCTTGTCACGGACCGTGACGTTGAACTAAGTGTTACCGCTTCGGTGCGGTCTCCCGCGTCCGCCTGTTTTGGCTCTTCCGGTTTTAAGACCTCGGCTACCCGCGATTCAGGGGTCGCTGTCGGTCCGGGCTGCGGCTCGGTCGGGATCACCGATCGACTCGGCACCGGCACGTGCGTATTTCCGGACGGGACATTCGTTTGGGCGCTGATCGCGATCTCCGATTCCTCCGGTAGTTTGGGCAGCAAAGACGGCTCAGCGCTGGCCTGTTCGGGTTTGCCCTGGTTGCCGTCGGGTACGGTGTTTTCCAACCCCACCTCCCCGTTTGATGAAACTTCCGCCGAACCTTTTTGATCGCCCGGTTCAGCCGCGCGGTCAGGAGCTGCAGGACCCGACGTCATCCAATAACCGATCGCTAAAACGGCGACGATGAGTCCGCAAGCCGCAAGCGCGGGCGCCGTGAAGAACCGCTTAACCGACTCGAAGGTGCTCTCCGGTTCCGGCTCGATCACGCGACCGACCGGCGACACCGGAGCGGTCCGGCCCGCGATGACCGTGAGAGCGTGTATAAACTCCCGCGATTCGGCCATCCTCTGCCGTCGCGGAGCGGTTGACCGAAAATGTGTTTCGATATTGCGTCTCTTATCGGCGTTCAACTCGTTCCGCGAATACAGATCGAGGAGCTCGTCCTTGATCGCGAGGAATCGGTTGAAAAAAGCATCGTCGTTGAAATAGGCAGTTTCGAAAAGCTCCTGCTCCGGCTCTCTGAGTTCGCCGAGCAAGTATCGTTCGCACATCCCTTCATCAAATGGAATGCTACCCGATGTACCGTTGCCGTTCGTGCCGCTCATCTGGTTTCTCCCGATCTGGTCGTACGCGAAACGCAGGCGTCCGTGCACTTGGCCAATTCACGCCGCAGACGGCTCGCCCGCAAGCGAAGCGCATTGAGCGAGGTGTTGAGTCGAGCTGCGAGCATCTTTCGCTGCTCGATCATTACGCCGTTGTCT
>JBBKXD010000284.1:0-9260 GCA_037969295.1 Pyrinomonadaceae bacterium
ATACCGGAGCTGCGCGCGTGGCGTTTGCATAACGGCACTATCTGGCGATGGAATCGCACCTGCTATGGCATTACGGATGGGAAACCGGGACTTCGAATCGAGGCGCGCTATCTACCGGCAGGACCGAGTGTAGCGGATGAGATGGCAAACGCGGCATTCCTTCTCGGTTTGCTCGTCGCGGCGCCAATTGAACTCGGCGACGTCACAAAACGAATGCCATTCGATGTTGCAAAGAACAACTTCTACAATACGGCTCGATACGGTCTCGACTCTCAGGTCTTCTGGCTCGACGGAAAATGCCGGCCGGCATCGGAGCTCATTCTCGAAGAGCTGCTTCCGCTCGCGAGATCGGGATTGAAAGAGGCTGAGATCGATGCCGCCGATAGCGATCGAATGCTGGGAATAATCGAGGAGAGAGTTTCTCAAAGAAAAAGCGGAGCTAAGTGGATGCTTGCGTCTCTCTCGCAAATGGATCCCCTGGCAAAGCAAAACGTTAGAATGCGAACCCTAACGGAGGCGATGAAAACGAACCAGGAACTGGGCCGTCCTTTACACGAATGGGATCTGGCGGCAATTCCCCCAAAAACGGACTGGATCGACAATTACAAATCGGTCGAGCAATTCATGGCTACCGATCTCTTTACGGTCCGGCCCGGAGACGTGCTCGACCTGGCGGCAAGCATTATGGAGTGGCGGCACATCAGGCACGTCCCGGTCGAAAACGATTCAGGCGAACTTGTCGGAATTATTTCTCACCGTGACCTGGTTCACCTATTCGCGAACGGGGATGCGGACGGAATAGGACGGAGCATTACCGTTCGCGAGGTTATGCAGACAGATCTTGTAACCGTTGAAGCGAGCACGCCGACCCTGGTCGCGCTTCAGCTGATGCGCGAAAAAAGAATAGGCGCCCTTCCGGTTGTTCTCGATGGCAAGCTGGTCGGGATCGTCACCGCCTACGACTTTCTAACTGTTTCGAGCAGGCTGTTCGAAGAACGGCTCAGGCAAGTCTCCGAAAAAGAGACTTCTATAGCGAGGTAGACATGACGGAAATGATCGATCAAACGAAGTGGGCACCTTTCTTGCAGGAGTACTGCGCACAGCACAAAGGCAGGCCGACGCGACTCGGTGTTTTTGAAATGGCGAAAGGTATCTTCAACGACTATTGGATCGAGGACGGGCTGCCGCTAGTCGCTCTTGACACATACACCAAGGATGGAAAGACGAGGCTCGACATTATTTTCGAGAACTTCACGCACTCGATCGCTGGCGTCACAAAGCTTGATGAGATCGACGTCGATGGAGGCGATCATGGTCTCGACATCACGGAAGAAGAAGGACGGACGACAGTTATGCGCTTTGAAAATTGGCCGATAACACGTGAGGAGTAACAAATGGCAAACATTCTAATTCTCGGCGGTGGATTCGGAGGTCTCGTTACGGCTGAACGACTTTCGGACTTGCTCGACGGGTCCCACCAGATAACCCTGGTCGCACCGAATGAAAAATTTACGTTTTATCCTGCCCTTGTTCACCTTGCCTTTGGCGAGTGTGAGGCGGCCGATATTACGTTCGATCTGAAGTCGAAGCTGTCCGACCTCGGTGTGCGTTTCGTGCAGGGCGAAATGGTGCGCATAAACGCCGAAAGCCGAACCGTCCAAGTTGCGGGAGACGACTTCAACGGTGAGATCGCGCATGAGTATCTTGTAATCGCACCCGGCCGCCGTCTTGCAACGGAAAAAGCACCTGGTTTCTACGAATACGCATCGCACCTGCTCGGTGTCGGCGCAGCCAGAAAATTCGGAGACAAGGTAAGGGACTTTCGCGAAGGGACGATCGTCGTCGGCAGTTGTCCCGACGCTCGACTGCCTGTTCCGGTCTGCGAGACGGCGTTTGCGCTGGCGAGAAAATTCGACGCCGAGATGCGGGACGGACGGGTCAGGATAAAAGTGATATTTCCCGAATCGCTCGAGGCGGCGTTTGGCGGAGCCGCGATACACAAGGAACTTGAGTCAGCCTTCGCGCGCCATGGCATCACCGTCCACTATGAAGTTCCGATCACTGAGATATCCGAGACCGAAGTTATTTCATCCGCCGGACACAGGATCGCATACGACTTGCTGATGCTCATCCCTCCGTTCCGCGGCCAGGCAATATTGAAGGACCTCGGCATCACAGATGATCTGGATTTTATTAGGGTGGACGGGTTTATGCGTGTTCATAACCTTCCAAATGCGTACGCTGTCGGCGACATCGTAGCTTTCTCCGGTCCGAAGTTCGCGCACATGGCAGTGCGCCAGGCGGAGGTCGTGGCTGCCAACATGGCTGCTGAGGTAAATGGCCGCGAACCTGACACTGAGTACTATCACGAGATCGCGACGATCATTAATGCAGGCGGTGCCGACTCGATCTATCTGCATTACGGCGTCTGGGACGACTCAATGTACAAGTTGAAGAAAGGCCATTTTTGGGGCTGGGCGAAGGAAGTCCATGATAAGGTCTGGCGCGCCCGGCACAACTAAACGCGATGAGAATCAGCGCGATTTCAGTTTTGGTAAATTCGAGGTGATATGAAAATATTGGTCGCAACCGATGGTTCAAAATTTAGTCAACGAGCTCTCGAAAAGGCATGCGAATTTTCGGTTGGCGCAAAAGATGTTTCGTACAGGGTGATCTCTGTCTACGAGCCTCCGATTCCGATGGCCGCAGAGCCTTACGCTATGTCCCTGGAGTCTTACCAACATCTTGATGAAGTGGCAAAGCGTCAAGCGGAAAACGCGGCAGAGGAAGCGGTCGATGCAATTAGAGACAAGATTCCCGACCCCTCGGTCGAAATCACGACGATTGTCAGACTTGGTAATCCTGCGCAGATCATCGTCGAAGAAGCAGAAAATTGGCCTTCCGATCTCGTAGTCGTCGGATCGCACGGATACGGTTTCTGGGGACGACTCGCCGTTGGCTCCGTTTCAGATACTGTCGTTCACCATGCCCCGTGTTCGGTTTTGGTTGTGAGATCGCAGGCGGAGAAAAGCTGAGATCTATCGCGTCAGAAATGAAAAATGAGCGAAAAAAAGGCGACCAACGCGGTCGCCTTTTTGTTTATCCAATGTTCCAGTCCCGAGTGACCGAGACAAGATAAAAACTCGCTCCCGGTTTCTTGGGTTTGTCCTGATCCTTCGGCGGATTCTCCCTCGGCGGTTTTTCCTTCGGATCGATCACCGGAGGCTTCTCCTTGGGAGGACGCTTTTGATCGTCATTCTGCGCCGAGACGCTTAGCCCCAGGCTAATTACCACGGCGAACATAAATATGATCTGTTTCAAGCTTTTCATTTGTTTCAATTTCCTTTCCTCTATTAACGCAGTGAGGGGAAAAAGGAAAGTGCGTCGCTTATCATTACGCAATCACGGTGCCAGACGCCGGAGCTATGACGCTCACCCAGCTTTTATAGTTGGAATCATTCATTCGGACTGGTTTCAATGATTTACAAAACTTTACGATATCCGGTATTGTCATACGAAATCGTGAATTTCTCAATGGAAATCGCTCCAAATCGGCGGCTGCGTTAAGATTGACTAATGAAAAATGGAGTCACAGGGACCGACCGCGTCAGGTCGATTCTCGTTCCGGCGGCAACCACCGGCGTCATTGTATTCAATTGGCTGGCCGCGACGGGCCGATTAGGCTCGGACACAGGGGCCATTTCCGCAAAATACCCGACCCTGCTTACTCCCGCCGGCTACGCCTTCTCGATCTGGGGTTTGATCTATCTGGGGTTGATCGCCTTTAGTATCTATCAATTACTACCGGCAAATCTATCCCGCTTCCGCCCGGTCCGCTCATTATACATTTTCAGCTGCGCGCTCAATTGCGCGTGGCTGTATTTCTGGCATCGAGAACAGATCGTCATTTGTCTTGTTGTCATCGCGGCTCTCTGCGGGACCCTCGCGGTCATATGCTATTACCTCCGCAGGTCCGATTCGCACGCCGAAAGGTGGGCCGCGAAAGCTCCTTTTGGACTCTATTTCGGCTGGGTTACCGCGGCGATGCTCGTGAATCTGGCGATCGTACTGAAATCCCTGAACATCGCGACTTCAGCCTCGGCCGAGGTCCTCCTCGCCGTCTCCTTGATCCTCGTGGCGGCCGCCCTCGCGGTTCTCGTGCGAGTGAAACTTACAAACTATGTCTATCCGCTTGCCGTCGCGTGGGCACTGACTGCGATCGCCGTGAAACAGAGCGGGCATACGGAGGTCGTGTTCGCCGCGGCCGCCGGCGTTATCGCCTGTCTCATCGCGTCGCTCAGCTTCGTAATGAATCTACCGTCGTCCACCAGCGAGGCCTGAGGCCTATGAATCAAGGCAAGATCTGCGTCTCGATCTGCGGCGAAACGGCGAATGAAGTTCTCGGTCGAATCGAGCGTGCCGCGCAGCTCGCGGATGTGATCGAGATAAGATTCGATTGTCTTCGCCCCGAGGACATACCATCTCTGGTTGAACGACTCGGGTCGGTAGACAAGCAGGTTCTAATTACCTTTCGCCCAGCGGAGCAAGGTGGAACGCGGCCGCTGAGCATCGGAGAGCGTACCAAGTTTTGGGAGTTTATTCAGTCCAATTTGCACGCCGACAACTTTCTCGTCGATCACGAATTCGATATGAACTTCTCGCTGCAAATTGGAAATGAGCGTGCGATAGTCTCAATGCACGATTTTGCTGGACCCGGGAATGGCCTGCAGCAACGGCTCGACGCCCTGACCGGGTTAGCTGGAAAAACTATCAAGATGGCCGTCACGGTCGATGATGCAGTCGATGGGATACAGGTTTGGAAGCTGCTTGGGCAAGCAAACGATGCGGTGATCCCTATCGCAATGGGCGAAGCGGGCAAATGGACGCGCATTCTCGGTCTGGCCCACGGTGCTCCGATGACATACGCATCGCTTGATAGCGCCGATGGGACCGCTCCCGGGCAAATCCCGGCCGCCGACTTGAGGGACGTTTTCCGTGCGAACGAGTTGGATGAGGAAACGAGCGTGTACGGCGTCATCGCGGAAGATACGAACTATTCGCTTTCGCCCTATATGCATAACGCGGCATTCAGATCCACAGGAATAAATTCCGTTTTCGTTCCGCTCCAGGTTAGGGATCTCGATGGGTTCATGCGGCGCATGGTCAATCGCGAGACACGCGAGCTTGAACTGAACTTTAGAGGTTTTGCCGTGACCAATCCGCACAAGCAAGCGATAGTGAAATATCTCGATTTTGTTGACGAGACCGCGCAAAAGATCGGCGCCGTAAACACGGTAAAGATCGATGACGGAAAACTCTCGGGTTTCAATACGGATGCGAACGGGTTCATTGAGCCGTTGAGAAAAATATATGGCAGCCTCAAGGATGCGCGCGTAACCGTCGCGGGTGCCGGTGGCGCGGCTCGAGCATGTGTTTATGCCTTGCTGCAAGAAGGCGCGCTAGTCACTCTTCTCGCCCGCGATGCTCGAAGAGCTGCGGCGTTCGCGGAGGAGTTTGGAGTGAAAAGCTCGGCTCTGACCACTGACCACCGACCACTGACCGCCGACATTCTCGTCAACACCACACCAGTCGGAACCGCCGGCGGTTCGCAAGACATGACGATCGCGACCGCGGACGAACTCCATGGCGTAAAGCTCGTATATGATCTTGTATATAACCCGGAAGAAACACGGCTCATTCGCGAGGCGAAGAGGGCCGGATCGAAAACTCTGGGTGGGATCGAGATGCTTATCGCTCAAGGAGCTCAGCAGTTCTCGATCTGGACCGGTGAAAATCCTCCGGTCGATGAGATGAAGGCCGCGGTAAACGCGCGTCTTAACCAAACAAATGCAGCCTGAAGCATTGAATTGTCCGAACTGTGGAGCCGCCGTCGCGAGCGACAGCACGCGGTGTGAATTCTGCAAGTCGCGTCTAAAAACAGTGGCGTGTCCGTCGTGCCTCGGTGTGATGTTTCTCGGAAGCAAATTCTGCGGACATTGCGGCGAACAGTCGGTAAATGCCGAAACGATTTCGGACGAAAGGCCCGGTGTTTGTCCGCGATGCAAGATCGAACTCCAAACGCTGAAGATCGATGCGACGACAATCCGTGAGTGTCTAAAGTGCGGTGGTTTCTGGACAGGCGTTGAGACGTTCGAGAACCTCTGCTCCGACAAAGAGCAGCAGTCCGCCGTTTTGAATTACGCCGGGGCGAAACCCCGCGACACCGACGCCGCAACGCCGATCCGCTATGTTCCGTGTCCCGATTGCGAGCAGCTAATGAACCGCAGCAATTTTGCGCGCATCTCAGGCGTGATCATCGATCTGTGCAAGCATCACGGCGTGTGGTTTGACGCTGACGAACTGCCAAAGATAATCGACTTCATCGAGAAAGGCGGCCTAACCCGCTCGCGCGAGAAAGAGAAGATCGGGCTGGAAGAGGAGCGGCGACGTTTGCGCGACGAGCAGCGAAAGCTCGAGATGCTGGAACGCCGATCGGGCGGTGGCCGACATAGCGACGCCGACACGGGTTCAGGTTTTGGCGGGGTTATCTCCGCGTTATTCGACCTATGACAGACGAGCGATACAGCAGACAGATCTTGTTTTCCGGGATCGGCACGGCGGGGCAGCAGAAACTTCTGGATTCGCGCGTCGTGATCGTCGGCTGCGGTGCGCTGGGTGCGTCGCACGCCGAGATGCTTTCGCGAGCGGGTGTCGGCTATCTGAAGATCATCGACCGCGACTTCGTTGAATTTACAAACTTGCAGCGGCAGACGCTGTTCAAAGAGAGCGACGCTTCGGATCGACTTCCAAAAGCAATCGCCGCCAAAACGCGGATCGCCGAGATCAATTCAGAGGTCGAGGTCGACGCGATCGTCGCGGACATGAATCAATCAAACGTCGAGCAACTCATCGCCGATGCGGATCTCGTCCTCGACGGAACGGACAATTTCCAGGTTCGTTACCTCCTCAACGATGCGTGCGTGAAGCTGAACAAGACGTGGATCTACGGCGCGGCCGTTTCAAGCTATGGAACGACGATGACGATCATTCCGGGTGAGACTCCGTGTTTGCGATGCATCTTCGAAGAGATGCCGGATGCCGGAAGCTCGCCGACATGCGACACTGCGGGCGTCATCATGTCGATCATTGCGAGCATTTCGGCGATACAAGTTTCCGAAGCAATAAAACTGTTGGTCGGTGATCGCGGTGCGTTGCACGGATCGCTGATGCAGATCGACGTATGGCAGAACGATTGGCGAAAGATAAAGCTATCGGAACCGAATCCGGACTGTCGCACATGCATCCGTCACATATACGATTTTCTCGACGCGGAATCACAAGAGTTCGCCGCGGTACTCTGCGGGCGCGACGCGGTGCAGATCTCGCCGCCAAACGGGACGACTATCGATCTGGCGGCATTTAGCGCGAAGGTCGCGCACCTTACCGACGTAAAGCAGAACGAATATCTAGTCAGGTTCACAAGTGGTGACAACGAGATGACTGTCTTTCGCGATGGTCGGGCGATCGTCAAAGGGACGGACGATGTTTCAGTCGCACGATCTCTGTATGCGCGATATGTCGGAGCGTGACTGGAGAGCTCCGGTCGCGTCAATGGAATACTTGTAGACCGGCACTGAATTAATCATGATTGACTCCGCATTAAAAAGCGGAGGCTAACGTATGGAGCGCAAACCAAAAGTTATTATCGTTGGCGGTGGTTTTGGCGGGCTCTCGGCCGCGAAAGCTCTGGCCAACAAGCCCGTCGATGTGATGCTCATCGACCGTAAGAATCATCACGTCTTTCAGCCGCTGCTTTATCAGGTCGCGACCGCTGTCTTGAGTCCGGGCGAGATTGCCCAGCCCATCAGGAGAATTCTCCATTACGCAAGGAATATCGAGGTGATCCTCGGCGAGGTCGTCGGATTCGACGCCGCGAACAATACTGTTCGACTCGACGACGGGACGGATGTCGCGTTCGACTACTTGATCGTCGCCGCCGGTGCGCGTCACGCGTATTTCGGCCATGACGATTGGGAAGTTTCTGCTCCGGGATTAAAAACACTCGAAGACGCTCTGGAGATTCGACGCCGCGTGCTCCTCGCGTTCGAACACGCCGAACGCGACGCATATCTAAAAGGAACGCACGAGGAACTGAATTTCGTTGTCGTAGGTGGTGGGCCGACCGGTGTCGAGCTGGCGGGAGCGATCGCGGATATCGCGCGTATGGCGCTCGCCAAGGACTTTATGGCAATCGACACGCGCAAAACTCGCGTCATTCTATTTGAGGGCTCGGACCGTGTCCTCGGAACATTTGCTGGCGATCTTTCCGACAGCGCGAAATCGCAACTCGAGTCACTCGGCGTTGAGGTGCGGCTTAACAGCTTCGTCACCGACATCGCGCCGGGAAAAGTAAAAGTTGGCGATGAATGGATCCACTGTGATGTTGTGCTTTGGGCGACGGGTGTTGCGGCGTCACCGATCGGCAAAATGCTCGGTGTCGAAACCGACAACGCCGGCCGCGTCTTCGTCGAACCCGATCTCGCGATCCCGGGCAAGCCGAATGTTTTCGTGATCGGCGACATGGCATCGATCAAGCAGGAGAGCGGTGAGCCGGTCCCGGGCGTCAGTCCGGCCGCGATGCAGATGGGAACGGTGACGGCGAAGAATATCCTCGCCGATCTAAAAGGTGGTGATCGAAAGATCTTTACCTATGTCGACAAGGGCACGATGGCGACGATCGGCAGAAGCAAAGCTATCGCCGAGTTTGCCGGATTGAAGTTCAAGGGAATTATCGCCTGGCTGATGTGGCTCGGCCTGCACGTCTTCTTTTTGATCGGCTTTCGCAATCGGTTCTCGGTCATGGCTTCGTGGTTCTGGGCTTACCTCACACGCGAGCGCAGCGCGCGGCTGATCACTGGTGATTCAGACGAACTAAGGAATGCGGTCTTGTTCTTGAAAGGCGATGCTTCAGATTCGGTCATAAACCCGACGTCGGGAGAGAAAGATCTGGCAGCGAAAGTTGATCGGTAGGACGAGGATGAGGACGAGGACGAGTTCCGGTCGATAGCTCCGTAGGAGCTAAATGTTGGTAGCACGTCGAGCAACCCCGTTCCTAAGCTCCGCTAGGAGCGGCATTTCGGTAGCAGATCATAAGGCAACGTTCTGAAGCTCCGCTAGGAGCGGCATGTTGGTAGCACGTCGAGCAACCCCGTTCCTAAGCTCCGCTAGGAGCGGCATTTCGGTAGCAGATCATAAGGCAA
>JBBKXD010000285.1:0-2576 GCA_037969295.1 Pyrinomonadaceae bacterium
CTCGACGCCAAGCGCGGCAAGATCTTCACGAAGATGATCAAGGAGATCACCGTCGCGACCCGCACCGGCGCGAGCGGTGATGTTGATTCTAACGCTCGGCTTCGTAAGGCAGTTTCCGACGCAAAGGCACAGAACATGCCGAACGATACCATCGACCGCGCTATCAAGCGGGGCATGGGCGAGGGCGAGGGCGCGAACTACGACGAGGTCACTTACGAAGGCTATGGTCCGAACGGCGTCGCTGTAATGGTCGAGGCGATGACAGACAACCGAAACCGCACCGTGGCTGAAATTCGACACATTTTCTCGAAGAACGGCGGCAACATGGGCGAATCGGGTTCGGTCGCGTGGATGTTCGATAAAAAGGGTTACATCGTCGTCGACAAGGCTGCAAAGTCCGAGGACGAGCTTTTCGAGATCGCCATCGAAGCCGGTGCCGATGACATGCAGGACCAGGGCGATGTCTTTGAGATCCTGACGGCGCCCGACAATTACGAATCGGTAAATGAAGCGATAAAAAAAGCCGGCATCGAACCCCAGGCGTCCGAAGTTTCAATGATCCCGCAGAATTATATCGAGCTTACGGGAGCAGATGCGAAGACGATGATGAAGCTCTACGAAGCGCTCGAGGACAATGACGACGTTCAAAAGGTCTATGCGAACTTCGACATAGACGAAAGCGAGATGGAATAAAAAAACGCCCGCTCGGACGGGCATTTCTTTACTCCTTTATTCGAATCGCCGAGCCTTACTGGAATCGCGTACCTGTTTCAGTCGCACACGTCGGGAAAGCGAACGTTCCGTCGGCGTTGTAAACCGCACCGGTTCCGGTCGCGGTGAACTCGTCGCCGGTTTCATCAACTTCCACGGATCGGGCCTCTCGAACGTATCCTCCGTACGAAGTGTCTCCATTTAAGCGAAAGAATTGGAGGGCGTATGAGAAACCTCGAACGGTGGAATGTGTCCATAAACCCTGTCCCGGACCTCGGTTTACCGGCATAGCCGCGGTGCCTGCCACGGCGTATTCATCAAGCGTGCCACCCTGAGAGAATGTGATCATTCTGGGAATCGTCCTGATGACACCTCCTGTTTGGCAATTGCGGATCGTTACTATTACTGACCACGACCCTTCGAGTGCTCTCGCGCCTCTCCCGGTCGCGAGGGCATTTTGCTCTGCAGCATTTTCATCCTTCATCTGCGCCGATACCGTGATACCCGAAAAGATCGATGTGATCATCAATATGCTTATTGCAAAGTTCAAATTACGTCGTTTCATTTACTCACCTCTCCTATGTTTATTGGTTGATTGCTGAATTCTGGCGGTTCCAGCCGAATCCGTTATTGCTCATGTTCTAGATCCTCAGCGAGACGTTCACCGCATCCAAGAGCTGCACACGCGTCTCTTTCGTGGGCTTTCCCGACAATTAATCGTTTTTGTCCTGATATACGCCCTCGGAAAATCCGTTGCAACGAAAATGACCGAGTGATAGACTGAGCCGTCCAGACAAAGAACAACATCGGCAAACACCTGGTCGATTTCCGTTGCGTATTTCACTCTAGCCCCCTCGGACGTGAAAGATACTTCGGCGTCTCTGAAAGTTTTCTGAATCTTTCCTGAATGTTCCCACGGTAGTTATGGCATTCAACGCAAGCGAGTTATACGCCTTTAAGAACTTCCGGCTGGATGTCCGGGAGAGGCTTCTGCTGCGGAACGGAGTGCAGGTTCAGCTTCCCGAGAAGGCTTTCGAAACGCTCTGCGTGCTGGTCAGGCAGAGCGGCCATCTGGTCAGCAAGGACGAGCTCCTTGCCGAGGTTTGGCCCGATGCCATTGTTGAAGAAAATAATCTTGACAAGAATGTTTCTCTGCTTCGCCGGGTGTTAGGCGGCGGGCGAGCCAAACAGAAGTACATCGAAACTGTCCGCGGCCGCGGATATCGATTTGTTGAAGATGTGAATTCCGTGCCTGTTGATGACACGATTTCGGTTCCTGCCACGATTCCGAAAACCCTGGCGACTGACAATGCTGCACCACCTGCTGTTCAAAACCAGGCGAGCTTGGTTGCCATCGATTCCATCCAAGATTGGCCGCAAGGCGAGGGAGCATCTGAAAGCCCGAACGCCGGGTCAATACCGCCGTTGGCAAAAATTCAAACTGCGCCTCGCGGCTATCCCCGATATTGGATCGCGATTATCGCGATCGCCCTTTTCGGCGGATTAAGTTTCTCCGGCATCTACTTCCCGAAGGAGGAAACCGCAGGTGCTCCAATCAGTTCAATTGCCGTGCTCCCGTTCATAAACGTTGGAGCAGATGCCGAGTTGGAGTATTTGTCCGAAGGATTGAGCGAAACGTTGATCGACCGACTGTCAGAACTTTCGCAATTGAAAGTGATCGCCCGTGGCTCGAGCTTCAAATATCGTGGTGAGGATCTGAACCTCCGTGACGTGGCGCAGAAACTGGGTGTCCATGCCATCGTTTCAGGAAGGGTCACGCGACGGGGCGACGAACTATCGGTCCGCGTCGAGTTGGTCGATGTCCGGGACAACAAGCAGGTGTGGGGTGAACAGTTCAAGGGAAA
>JBBKXD010000286.1:0-8773 GCA_037969295.1 Pyrinomonadaceae bacterium
TCTCAAGCAGCTTTGCGATGATCTCGGTCATTTCCGGGATATGCTGCGTCGCTCGCGGCGTCACCTCGGGGCGTTCCATCCCGAGCGCATCGAAATCTTCCCAAAAAGCTTTGATGTAAGGCGCCGTGAACTCGTCGATCGAGACACCTTTCTTCGCAGCTTCGTTTATGATGCGGTCGTCGATGTCGGTCAGATTAAAGACATGAGTGACTTCATAATGTTTGAACTTGAGATAGCGCCGAAGCACGTCGGCGAAAATGAAGGTGCGAAAGTTGCCGACGTGCGCGAAGTTCCAGACGGTCGGACCGCAGACGTACATCCGGACCTTGCCGTCTTCCAACGGATGAAATTCTTCGAGCTGCCGCGTAAGGGTGTTGAAAAAGCTAAGCATATTGGGTTGAAGTCAAGATAATACAGCAATCCCCGAAAATAAGAGATACGCGTGTCACATCACGAGAGCATTTCCCCTCGTGCAACTAAGTTTTGTCGAGTGAACGATCCGGCTCGACAAAACTGGCGCGAGCTTCGTCAGAGAATAGACGATTACGGCTATAGAATTTCAATGGATATTCCTTGTCCCACTTGTACGCAACCTCGTTTGCTTTCGCGAGCAGGGAAGCGCCGTTTTTCGACGCATTGAATTCAGCCACCGTTCGCATCCAGAACAGCGTCATCGTTTCGTGATACGGCATCTCCTTTTCGAGATCGATATTGAAACCGTTTGCAAGCAGATTTAGAATTCCGGCGCGCATCTGGGCGGACGCGGCGTCGATATCGTGACGGGTTAAGTAATAAAGCGCCACGACCAAATGTTCGGCGTGCTTCCAGACGTCACGCGAGATCGTTGCGTCCTCAAACGAACGCACAAGGTCGAGCACCTCGCTCTCAGACGTAAATTTCGTTTCCATGATCTCTCCTAAATAAAAAAGACAGAATGACGTGGGCGGCGGCCCGAATCATTCTGTCTCGAATTTCGAATCGCAATAATAGATCAAATATGCACGGTCGTCTAGTCCTCGGACCGCAGCTGCCGCCGACCCAGCCCGAACCGGTCAACGATTTGTCGCGGCGCGTTTTTAGGCGGAGTGCTTGTCGTGTCGATAATGAACGTCGGCCGGCCCGGCAGCGGCGTCGAAAGCTCGAGCTGTTTGCGGTTAAACGAATCCAGATCGGTCAATTTACCGATGCGTACGCGTGATTCGTTTCCAAACCGTTTCTTTCGTTCTTCCTCGCTGCAGCGGAGGAGTACCAGATGTACCTCGCCGCCGTTATCTTGGGCGGACGAGATCAGCTTCCGAAAATGTTCATCGTCCGAGCCAAACTCGTAGCAAAACGTGTGGATGAGATCGATGTCTTCCCGAGCCGCTTCGGCTATCGTTTCAAACCGTACATTTCCAACAACTCGCCAAAATGCAGGCGTGCCGAATTCAAAAACACTCTTTACGTAATCGATGCTCAGGTGATTGTGAAAAAGCTTAAAACCCGTCAGCCGTGCAAGCTCGGTGCCTACCGTGAGTTTTCCCGCCGCCGGCGGGCCGTAAATTATTATCAGTTTCATCTCGCCTCTCGCGTACGATCCGCGTCAGCGGGTCGGTTCTTTTATGAAAACTGAACAGCCGCGGTAATGATTTTCGATCTTCGAATTGCGATCTTTATTTCCTCAACGCACTCGTCTAGTGAAAGGGTCTCTTCGATCTGCGATTGTTCGCGAAGATCGACCCGTCCGCATGACTACATTAATCAGTTCAAACAGTGAAGCCCTAAAATGAAATTGCGATTGCGGCCCTCGTGGCGCCGCAATCGCAAATCGCAAATCGAAAATGCCTAAGCTGCTACTTTCACCTGTTCGACCGTTTCGTGGTCATCCATGAACAGATACTTCTTCCACTCTGGTCGGGACTCTGCGTAGTGGCAAAGCAGCACGTGATCAAGCCCCAGTCGCAACAGTTTTTGTGAAGTGAGCAGCGGCATCCTCGCCTGCTCTGGAGTGCGGTTGCCTTTCCGCTGGTTGCACTTCACGCACGCCGTGACAAGATTTGCCGGCGTGCTTTCGCCGCCCTGTGCGCGGGGAAGTATGTGATCGAGCGTAAGATCTTTCGCATGCCGATGATCGCCGCAATACTGGCAGCGATAACGATCTCGGATATAGACGCGTGCCCGCTTCATCGTCGTCTCGCGTCGATTGCGGCGGACATGCACGTAATGGCGGAGCCTGACCACCGACGGGACCGGAAATATTGTCGAAGGGGAATGGAGAACATTGTCGCCGTCGTTTTCCTCGACAAAAACAGCGCCGCGAAACCACAGACACACAGCACGAGCCACGCCGACAGTACCGAGCGGCTCGTACGAGAAATTTAATAGTAAAACTCGACCTGTAAGCAACGACCTGCCCTCCTCTTCTACGAAGTAATGTAATGTAAAACCCTGAATTTAGGCAAGCACAATATCTTGCTCTGACCCATTTTTGTCGAACCATATGTGGGATGCGGCAAAAATCTTACGCCTTTTAACTCAACGGCGCTCTTCAAAAAATGTTGCTTCAAAGGTAAATCTGGCCCAGTAGTTCGACCGCGGCGGATTCTAACCTTCAGTGGATAGTGGGTAGTGATGAGTTGATAGTTTCCGATAGATCAACAGAGTTACACCTTTACGCATGAACTGGGTCACACCTGCAGGCGTAACTCTTGCACTTACCCCTTTACACAGATGACCTGCTTTAGCTCGGCGACGATCTCGACAAGGTCATTCTGAGCACACATGACTTCCTCGATGTCCTTATAAGCACCGGGGATCTCATCGACGACGCCTTTGTCCTTTCGGCACTCGACGCCCGCCGTCTGCATTTTCAGATCATCGATCGTGTACTTCGCTTTCGCTTTCGTACGCGACATCTTTCGTCCCGCACCATGCGAGCACGAGTTGAACGACTGCGGATTTCCCAGTCCTCGGATGATGAACGATTTCGCTCCCATCGAGCCTGGGATAATTCCGTAGCGTCCGTCTTCGGCGTTTATCGCACCCTTTCGAGTTACGTAAACCTTATCGCCGAAGTGCTCCTCGATCGCGACGTAGTTGTGATGACAGTTGACCGCAACGTCGATTTTAGATTTTGGATTTTGGATTTTGGATTCTAGATCCAACTCCACATCGAACATGCGGTTGAAGGAACTGATCAACCTTTTCATCATGATCTCGCGGTTCTTCATCGCGTATTTCTGGGCCCAGTCGAGATCATGCCAGTAGGCGTTGAACTCGTCCGTTCCCTGGATGAAGTACGCCAGATCCGGTGAAGGGAGCTCGTTCAGCTTATGCAGCGACTTCGCGGTCGCGATGTGACGCTCGGCAAGTTCCTTACCGATGTTTCGCGAACCTGAATGCAGCATCAGCCAGACGTTGTCATCCGTATCGAGGCAGACCTCGATAAAGTGATTTCCGCCTCCAAGCGTTCCGAGCTGGGTCATCGACTTACGTTTGCGATCCTGGATCTTCGGGTGAAGGTCCTCGAACTCGTCCCATCCGCTCCAACGCGAAGCTTCGTCGACAGACTCCTTGTACGAGTTGAATCCGGTCGGGATCGCACGCTCGATCTCGTGACGAAACTCCGCCATCTTGCGATCGAGAATTCCGCTCTTGAACGGCGTCTTGACCGCCATCATCCCGCAGCCGATATCGACACCGACCGTCGCCGGGATAACGGCGTCCTTAGTTGCGATGACCGATCCGACCATCGAACCCTTTCCGAGATGCGCGTCCGGCATCAGTGCGACATGCTTGTAAAGGCACGGCAGACGCGAGACGTTGCGGAGCATGTTCTCCTCTTCGAACGTCATTCCGTGGGTGACCCACGAAAGAACTTCGGCCTTCGCGCCGCTTATATTAAGTTTGTTGTATGACATGATTCCTCCTGATCGTAAATCGTTAATAGTGAATCGTTAATCGTGAATAGCTGTGATTTGGAGAAATATCGTCCATCATTCTCTATTCTTGGGATTACGATCTTCACGGTTCCAAATAACGATTAACGGTTTACTAAGTTGGCGACAAGAATTGGTGAGAGTCCCGCTTCCTAAGAAACGGTCGAGATTCGAACTCGAATTTCCCGATTACGGTTTTACCATGTACTCCCGACCTGCATTCGCCAAATCAGTCTTGTGATAAGATTGCTAATCATGCTCAAAGCTTTCCAGCATAGAGTTTTTCAAAGAGTATTTGCATGGACGACTCTCCTGCTGTTCGTGCCAGGGATTTTTGCGATTGGGATAGCTCAAGCTTTTGCAAATCAAAAGTTCCTGAGGTCTACTTGTGTAATTTTTGAATTCGAACAAGTAGACCTTCAACCATTCCCCGATCTTGATCGATTGTTCTAAAGAAGGAATCCAGTTGGGCACCCTCCCTAAATCTCAACCTTTTCGATCACACCTACCCAATGACCGTCACCGAGATTCCCGTTAGCGAACTCCGATACAAGTGAAAACACCTGATCCGAAAATCCCCCGACATTCAGAATGTCGCGACGCTCCTGCGACAAAATGAAATGGCATTCTAAGTGCAACAAAGTCGGAGCGGCCGGAGTTGCACCGGCGGCCACGTCGTTTGTAACGATGCAGTCCTTTCAGCATTCGCCGAGTTAGTGAATTGGTTGCGGCGGGAAGATTCGAACTTCCGACCCAAGGTTTATGAGACCTTTGCTCTTCCAACTGAGCTACACCGCCAAAAAGGGAATTGGCCGACCGGGTGGGATTCGAACCCACGCATCCCTCGCTTAAAAGGCGAGTGCCTTAAACCAGCTTGGCTACCGATCGAAAAAAGTGTCAGATACTAATCTCCGCGACCCTTCGCGTGAGATATTGCGCCGGATTGAAATGGATCGGCGATCATTGGTGAGGTAAAACAAATGGCTGCATTCTTTTTTTATGACCTCTTGGAAGTCCTCGACGAAGGAAAGATGGCCGAGTACCGCGAGAAGGTATTCGAGAACGTCGAAGACTTCGGTGGAACATATCGCGTTGTGGGAGGTGAACAACAAACTCTGGAAGGAGACTGGAAATTTAACTTCCCGGTTGTGATCGAGTTTGACGACAAGGAGTCGGCTCTCCGGTGGTATCACTCGTCTGAGTATGCGGGCTTGAAAAAGATTCGACTCGCGGCCGCTCGCGGCAACGGAATTCTAATTGACGGAGATGTCTTTCCGACCAGTTAGAGGGTCTACGTCCGATCAGCTCTGAGGATGATCGGTAGGCAAACGCGGCGCGGATACAGCTTCATCAGGCAAGGGACGAATAGGTTCGTTGCGAACCAAGGTATGAATAAATGCATTCCCTTGCCCTCGCAGTTCCGCTTGCCGCGTTTGTTTTTGGTAAGACAGTTCGATTTGGGATTTGGGATTTCGGATTTCGGATTGGACCGTAGATCTCGTTCCGCACGCCCAAATCCCAAATCCCAAATCCCAAAGGCGTCCCAGCCGGCCGTTTCCGAGGTGAAACGGCCGGGTCCGCGTCGTGGGAGAAACTAATGGACGGCGGTCAGTGCCCGAAGCAGTGGTTTGATCGCTTCGCGGGCTTCGATCGATTCGCCCTCGACCTCGATCGCTTTGCGAACTGAGTCGATAACCTCTGCAAGCTTTCTGATCTTGTGCAGACTATTCTCTCGCTCTTCCTTCGTGCTCATGTTGAACTCGAAGGAAATCTCTTCGAAACAGTCGGCCAGCTTCAGCTCGATCTGACCCCACTTCCAGCCATCCTCGTAACAGTCCGGAATGTCGCGTGTGTCCTCGACAACGCCGATGACATACGCTCGCATTCCCGTTATCTTGTTCAGGAACGTTCTCTCCTGAACGTGAAATTTCTTGCTCATTTTCTTTTCCTCTTCGTTCTGATTTCCCGAAAGTTTATGGATCGAATACAGCGACGAACTCTCGGTGAACTAGGAAAAGCTCAAGCGTCACGTCGCGATCCGATTGCGGCTCTTTAGTGCAAACATAGTTTTGTTCTCCTTGTGATAAATGGCGGGACCGAACGGACTCGAACCGTCATCGTCTTCCTCGACAGGGAAGCGCATACGCCTTTCTGCCACGGCCCCATTTTGAAATTTGAAATTTTAAATTTGAAATTTAAGAATGGGTGGATCGACTGGATTTGAACCCGCAACGGCCTCATTCACAGTGAGGTGCTCTGCCGATTGAGCTACGATCCACGTAAAAGTTCTCTCGAGGGAGAACGCTCGATCAGTGTTCTCCCGGGCGCCAGGCGACAAATTGTTGAATGCGACATTTTTTTGCTGAGCTACACTTCGCGGTGGCCCTATAGCCATCTTTGGAACGCCCGGCTAGGAATTTGAAATTTCAAATTTCAAATTTAGAATTGCTTCGGGAAAAAGGATTCGAACCTCTATCTGCTGGTTCAGAGCCAGCGATCCTGCCGATTAGACGACCCCGAAATTTGCGAATTTCGATTTGCGATTTCTGATCGCGCGGCAGCTACAAAATCGCAAATCGCAAATTGGAGGAGACGGAAGGACTTGAACCTTCAACCTTCTCGTTCGAAGCGAGATGCTCTGATTCCATTGAGCTACGTCTCTAGAAAAGTGGTGAATGGTGAATGGTGAATGGTGAATGATGAATGATGGGCGAGAAGTCTGCCTTCTTCATTCATCACTTACCATTCACCGATCACCGTTAATTTACGGCTATTCAGTTTTCAAACATCAAAAGAAAAGGAGCGGCTACGTTTTGGATCTCACAATGATCCTGGCGTAACCGCTCCTAGAAATCTGCGACGAGAATTCTCGTCCTGCTTTCGATGTTTCGGGAGCGGGAACGCCGCTCCCGCAATGTTAAGTAACTAGTTCAGGATCCATATTGAGATCCTGTTTTGGTTGATAATCCGAGCCTTCGAGCTGTAAACATACAACGGCATTCCAGCTCGTACCCGGGCGCGCCATGACGCGTGCCGTTGAGCCGTTGAATGTTCTCGCTGTATGTATCGAACTTCGAATCACAAAATTATCTCCAAAACAATTTGCCGCACACTTCGCGACAGGATGAGAGTTTTAGCACGATGGAAAATTGCTTGTCAAGTAATTTTTGAAAAAAAAATATTCGAGTGCACGACAATTTCAAAAATGCCGATAGCCGAATGGTGGAAGAATGCTGCGCCGTTCGCCGTCGATAACTTCAAGCGTACCGACGTTTTCGGTGACCACACCGACACGAGTGATAGGGGGAAGTTTGGAGCTCAAAAAGTTTTTTCTCTCGGACGTAAAAAGCAGCTCAAAATCTTCGCCGCCGCCGAGTGCAAATTTGAGTTTCGCAGCGCAATCGGTGCCGTCGAGGTTCTCATCTATAGGTATTTTATCGATCTCAATTTCAGCTCCGACACGGCTTGCTTCGCAAAGATGATAAAGATCGGCGGCAAACCCGTCGCTGATATCGATCATTGCGTTCGCCCGATTTCGCTTCGAGAGATACACTCCCGTTTCGACTCGAGCGTTGGGTCGAAGCTGTCGTTCGAAAAGCCGCGCTTTTTTCTTTCCGGCGTTTGCTGCACGTAAGCCAGACTCCAGAAGTTCTAATCCACCAGCGGCTCCACCAAGGGCTCCAGTCACAAAGATCGAATCGCCAGGTTTCGCGCCTGAACGCAGAACGGCCCGTCCTTTGGTAACTTCTCCTGCGACGATCGAGTCGACTACGAGTTTATCAGTCGCTCTGGAAACATCGCCGCCCACAAGCTCAACGCCGTACTGTTTCGCCAATCTGAACCAACCGGCGTAGAAATTGTCCATAAACCGATCTTTCCAGACAGATTCCGGCACGGCGATCGATAACATCGCCCATTTCGGGGTTCCGCCCATCGCCGCGATGTCCGAAAGGGAGACAGCTAGGGACTTGTGGCCGAGAATTTCAGCCTTTGTCCACTTAAGTCGGAAGTCAATGTCCTCGACGAGCAAGTCGGCGGTGATTAGGAGGTCGGTTTTCGAGTTCTTAGGCAGCACGGCACAGTCATCGCCAACCCGGTTTAACCCGTATTGTTCCTTAATGTTTCGGATGAACTCGAACTCGGTCCGCATATAATCTTATTGACACAAATTGATTAAATTCATACAATAACGGCGATCGCGTTTACCGAAAACTTTAACACACTTTGACTTGCTAGATGGGACAATTGGCTGTAGTGATACCTGAGAAGATTTATTTTAAGATCGGCGAAGTTTGCGAGCTGGTCGGTGTGCAGGCGCACGTCCTCCGATATTGGGAAACCGAGTTTCCGATGCTCTCGCCGCAGAAGAACCGATCCGGTCAGCGCAGTTATCGCCGCCGCGATGTCGAGATATCGCTTCGGATAAAGCAGTTGCTTTACGAGGAGATGTTCACCATCGCCGGGGCGAAGAAAAAATTGCACGCCGAGATGCGGGAGACGACGCGGCTAAAGGTCGTTCAGCCGGAGCCACAGCCCGAAAACGATCATTCGGACACCAATGGAGGTGTTCAGGGTTTGTTCGATGACGAGCTTGTGATCGATGATTCGGAATCGATCGCCGCGCGCCCTCAGAGACTCACTCCTGAACGGCGCGACGCATTGAAGTCGCTCGCCACACAGCTTCTCGAGCTTCGTCAAATGCTCAAGACGAGCCATACCCGCGAGTCGGAAGAGCGTCTCCGAAAATAGGTTAGTTTGACAAACCACACCTCGAAACCTAATCTGAAAATCAACAGTTTCGGGACGTAGCGCAGTCTGGTAGCGCGTTCGCTTGGGGTGCGAGAGGTCGCAAGTTC
>JBBKXD010000287.1:0-5651 GCA_037969295.1 Pyrinomonadaceae bacterium
AACAACCACTATTAACGATCAAATCGAAAATCCATTCCCCGAACCGGTCGAGATCGAAATAACGGACTCACTTGACCTGCACGCGTTCTCACCGCGAGATGTGAGGGTGGTAACGATCGCCTACCTTGAAGAAGCCCGAGCAAAAGGATTTACGATCGTTCGCATAATTCATGGGAAGGGCCTCGGCGTGCAGCGCGAGATCGTGAGAAGTGTGCTTGGAGAAACAGATTTTGTTAAAGGATTTAAGGCGGGAGACGGATTCGTCGGCGAAGGTTCTACCGTTGCGACGTTCAAAAACTGATCAGCGCTCTTCGATCAAGTCGGCCCAAGCCTCTTCATCATCGAATTCCGGGTACGCGACTGTGAGCATCTCGTTTTTCAGTTTGAGTTCGTGCTCTGCCTCCGCCAGTATTTTCGCCAGGCGGCGACACTCTGCTTCAAGTTCGTGCACATGCTTCTTTCGCTGCCGGTCCAGGCGGTCCAGATAGAACATATACATCAACTGAAGCCCCGCGACTCCGGCGAGTGATAAGCAGAGACCGATGAGAACGTACAACAACATCTCTTGATTTTAGATTTTAGATTTTGGATTGACGGCAGCTACCAGCGGACCGGCGGCTCTTTAATCCAAAATCTAAAATCTAAAATAAGTATACTCTTGACCTCTCATCCCGGAAAAGTAAAAATCGAATCAAAAGCGGAATCATGCATGAAGATATCGTAAACATATTTGCCGACGCAACGATCCGGACCGGTAGGAGTTTTTTGTCACATCGATCTTCGCCGCGGCTGTCCAGCCATTCCGTCACAGACGAGAATCTTCGAAGCTGCCTGGAACCGGCTGCTGGCCTGGTTTAAGAAGAACGGCGCGGCGTGAAATATGAAATCGCCGAGTAATTGAACGTCTTAGTTAATTGATTCAAATGCAAATTCAAACGCAGCAAACGCAAAACTTAAAACTCGTCTACACCCTCCTTTGCGATGACGTCCGAATAGAGATGGGAAACAAGATCTCCCTGATGGGAATCTTCCAGAACATCATGGTTGAACGGCTGCCCGTTTCGCTTATCAAGTTTGCCGTCATCAATCACTGGTGTGGCGAGGGGAATCATCAGACGGAGGTACGTATCCTGTCGCCCGACAAATCCAATCTCGTCGTTACGTCACAGCCGACGGCGATCGATCTGGCCCCGGGCGGTTTCACGGATAATGTTAGCTTTTTTGTGAACGTGGTGTTTCCAACTGCTGGTACATACTGGGTGCAGACACTGGCCGACGCGGTCGTACTTGAAGAATTTCCGTTGATCGTTACTGATTCCGGGACTCTGAACGCCTCACAGCCGGCCGAAGAGATCTCGGAGACGATCAACTAAGCAAAAAGTAAAAAGAAAAAGTAAAAAGTAAAAAGGAGATCCGCTTCACCTCTTACTTTTTACTTTTTACTTTTTACTTTTTACTTTCTTTTACTTATCCGACTGGGAGATATCCAAGGTAATCGCAGTCCGATAAATACCGGCGTTTGAGATCTCCGATATGTCACTGGAGCCTGATACGCCCTTGTACTTGGCCGTTACGCGAACTTTTGTCACGCCCGCCGCCGGCCGAAACGTAAATTCGCCGCTGACGCTCGTATAGGTGCTGCCGAGATTTCGGGTCGAGCCGTCGTCGTTTACGCGTTCGATCTCAACCTTTGCGGCCGTAACACTTGTTCCTTCGCGAAAAAACACGCTGCCTTTAATTATCAGCTGAGTTCCCTGGTCGACGGACAAGATCAAACGGTCGCCCAGATCCCGGACATTGCCGTCCTTGATCTCAACGCCAAACTTTACTCCGCTCGCATAACCGTCAGCGTCGAATACGATGTTGTATTTCCCACGTTCGAGACCCTGAATGACGAACGAGCCCTTTGAGTCGGATCTAACGGTTTTGACATCTTTACCCTGCAAACGTGCGGTAACGGCGGCTCCGGCGATAGCTCCGCCCTTGATATTCCGCACCTTCCCTTTGACCCCACCTTGGGCGAAGACAGAAGGCAGAAGGCAGAAAGCCGAAAGCAAAAGAAGTAAAAATACGTTTCGAATGTTCATCGGTTAAGCGGCCGACGACTCGTTATGAAACTCGTTGGCTACATCATTGATGATGTCGTCGAGGCTGCGGGTTGGCTGGTAGCCGATCAACCGCTTGGCCTTCTCGAGGCTCGGAACCCGGCGCCGCATGTCTTCAAAGCCTTCACCATAGGCCTCTTCATAGGGAATAAATTGGATCTCGCTCGAGCTGCCGGTCAGTGCGATCGCCTTGTCGGCGAGTCCCTTAATCGAAACTTCCTCACTGTTTCCGAGATTGATCACCTGGCCAAAACACTTCGGGTCGTCCAGCAACTTTACCAGTCCCTCAACGATGTCATGAACATGGCCAAAGCAGCGCGACTGTGTCCCGTCGCCGTGAACTTGTATAGGTTCATTTTTGATCGCGGCGTGGACAAACCGAGGTACCACCATTCCGTACTGACCCGTTTGCCGGGGTCCGACGGTATTAAAGAGACGCACAACCACAACCGGAAGCCGCGTTTCTTTGAAATGCGCGAGTGCAAGAAACTCGTCGAGTGTCTTCGCACAGGCGTATGCCCAGCGATGTTTGTCGGTCGCTCCTGTCAGAAGGTCATCGTCTTCCTTGAATGGAACTGACGCGCCTTTTCCGTAAACTTCTGACGTGCTGGGGATCAATACGCGTTTTCTGTACCGCGAACAAAATCCGAGAACGACATCTGTGCCGCGAAAGATCGTCTCGATTGTCTTGACGGGGTGGTCCATGATCAGCTTGACCCCGACGGCGCTTGCCATGTGATACACGCGATCAGTGTCGCGGATCAGCTCCTCCATCAAGCTCTCATTCAGAACAGTGTCAATGATCAGGCGAAAGTGCTCGGTGCCCTCAAGGTGTTCCACGTTTGAATAACGGCCAGTAGATAGATCGTCGATGACGGTTATGTCGTGGCCTTCGGCGATAAGTTTGTCGGCGAGATGGCTTCCAACAAAGCCCGCTCCACCGGTGATAAGAATTTTCATATGAGTTGCCCCTGGCTTTGGCAAGGGTAAGCGGAACAATAGATCGTGCTTTCGCCCAAAATTTCCGTTTCGCTTAGTTTGGGCTAAAGCCCATCAATTTTTAGATCCCTAACCCGTGGCTAAAGCCAGGGGCAATTATGCGACCGACCCTTTTCGCCCGACAACCTCACGAAAATAATCAACAGTCTTCTTCAATCCGTCGGCGAGCGGGACCTTGGGCTCCCAGCCCAGCAGACTCTTCGCTCGTTCGATATTCGGCTGGCGCTGTTTCGGGTCGTCCTGCGGCAGCGGCAGATACTTGATCTTGATCTCGCGTCCGACGCACTTGCCGACTTCGTTCGCCAGCTCATTCATGGTGAATTCCCCGGGATTGCCGATGTTCACCGGCAAATGAATATCGTCGGCTTCGGCGTTCATTAGGCGAATGATGCCGTCGACGAGATCGCTGACATAACAGAACGAACGTGTCTGCGAGCCGTCGCCGTAAACGGTCAGTTCCTGTCCACGGAGCGCCTGTACGACAAAATTCGAAACGACGCGACCGTCATTCTCGAGCATGCGCTCACCATAGGTGTTAAATATCCTGACGATCCGCGTGTCGACGCCGTTTTGACGGTTGTAGTCCATCATCAACGTTTCGGCCACACGCTTTCCTTCGTCGTAACAGCTACGCAGGCCGATCGGGTTGACGTTGCCGAAATAGTCTTCCGTCTGCGGATGTATCAGCGGATCGCCGTAGACCTCGGATGTCGAAGCCTGAAGGATTCTTGCACGCACCCGCTTCGCCATCCCGAGCATGTTGATCATTCCCATAACGCTCGTCTTCACTGTCTTGACCGGATTGTACTGGTAGTGAACTGGCGACGCCGGGCAGGCGAGATTATAAATCTGGTCAACCTCGAGCAGGATCGGCTCGGTCACGTCGTGGCGGACGAGTTCAAACCGCTTGTCATCCAAAAGATGCGCGATGTTCTGCTTTCGCCCGGTAAAAAAATTATCGAGACAAATAACTTCATTGCCTTCGGACAAGAGCCGTTCGCAAAGATGCGAGCCGATAAACCCGGCACCGCCGGTTACGAGTATTCTCATGGAAATAGTTTAGCCACAGAGGACACAGAGTAAGAAGATCAAGCTGCTTCGTGAAACGATTGTAATAGATTTTCTCTGTGTGCTCTGTGGCAAGTTGGCTTCATTTTAGATGCTTTTCAAAGAAACCCAAAATACGCTCATATTCGTCGGTCCAGCTTTCCGGGCGAACAAAGCCGTGATTTTCGGAGGGATAGAGCATTGTCTCGAGATATCTCGACTTGCCCAGCCGGATCAGCTTTTCCATCATTTGGATCGAATCCTGGACGTGTACGTTGTCGTCGGACATGCCGTGAAGGATCAGCAGCGGCCGTTCGAGTTTGTCGGCGTATGTGATCGGAGAGCTGCGTTTGTAGGCTTCGGGATTCTTGTCGGGGAATCCCAGCCGCTGGGCCGTATAACCGGGTGAGCCTGCGTAATAATTCTTCCAATCGAATACTGGTCGCAATGCCGCTGCCGCCGCGATCTTATCCGGTGCGCGGGCCGCAAGCATCGCAGCCATGAATCCGCCGTAACTTCCGCCGTACACACCGACCTTCGCCGGATTCACGTTGTAACTCTTGACCATGAAATCGATCGAATCGATGTGATCGTCGTAGTCCTTGCCGCCGAGAAAGTCGTAAACATCGGTTCGCCAATCACGTCCGTAACCCGCCGACCCGCGATAATCGATGTCGAGCACAATAAAGCCTTTCTGCGTCAGCAGCTCATTGAACATGAACTCGCGATAGTAGTTGTTCCAGCCGTTGATGACGTTCTGAAGATATCCGGCACCGTGAACGAAGACGACCATCGGGTATTTCTGTTTCGATTTCGCGTTGAACGTGATGGGGAGGTAGATCTTTGCAGGAATTCGTTTGTTGTCGCGTGATGGAATCTGAAGGAACTTGGGTTCGTTCCATTTTGTAGCTGTGAAGCCACTTGGTGCCGTATTCGTGAGCCTCACAGGTGTCCTGCTGCATCCAGCATCGCACAATCCCTGCACAACAAGCTCGTCCGGTTTATTCCATTGTGAGAAGGAATAAAGTAGCACGCCTATTCCGATCTCCGTTTGCTCATACTGCGGGCTCGTTTTCATTCCGGCGGCTAGGCCCTCGCTCTTAATCTGGAACTCTAAAGAGCCTGCAATATGAAACTCGCGGGTGCGCGATCCCGTTTCAGTTGAACTGTAGATAATATCGTCGCCGTCGTAACCCCATTTCGCCCACTCGACCTGCCAGTTGCCCTTCGTCAGTTGCGTGATCGATACCTTGCCCGTGTATCCGGACGGCCCGTCTGCAACACGCTCGCCGCTCGAAGACACACTCCCTACAGGTCGTGTTTCTGCCTCGAGTCTTGCGAGGTAAAGATGGGCGTAGCCATCTTTTTCGGATACGAAGAACAGCTCGCCCGGATCTTTTGGGTTTGGTTCGAAGATCGACGACAGCGACGCCTGCCATTTATCGTCGGTTTCCTCGATGATCGGGATGATCTTTTCAGATTTGCTGCCGACGTTGTAGA
>JBBKXD010000288.1:0-18966 GCA_037969295.1 Pyrinomonadaceae bacterium
GCTTCTTCTTTCGGCCGGCGTCGAGTTCGGCGGCGAACTCTATCGTCCGCGTAAACTTATCGATCTTGCCTCCACCTGTTTCGCAATCCGAGCAATCCTCTGCATGCGTTTTCGTATGCGACACATGGACATTGACGTCGCCTAGATCCCAGCCTTTTCGGTCGGCATACATTCGGAGCGTCATAGCCGTGCATGCTGCAAGACCCGATGACACGAAGCCGTACGGCGACGGACCAAAATTGTTTCCGCCGAACGATTGCGGTTCATCCGCTGTCATCCGATGGCCGCCTGCAACCATTGCGGTCGTAAACTTTTCGTCGGCAGGAAGTTGCGCGACAACGTCTTCCTTTGTTCGCAGTTCGGAACTTTCGTGTTTCTTTACATACCGTGCGGCCCAAGACGCGATGAGTTCGCCGGCATAGCGGCCATCTTCGGGTGACGACAAGAGATGATCGGCGCCAGATAGTGAGACGAAACTTTTGGGGTGCTTCGCCGCCTTGTAAAGAATCGCTGCGTCATCGATCCCGACGATGTTGTCTTCCGGTGAATGCAGGATCAAAATGGCCTTTCCGAATTCTCTTACGACCGAAAGAATATCCTGCCGATCCAGATCTTCGACAAACTCCCGCTTCAAGACAAATGGCCGGCCGCCGATGTTCACTTCAGATTTACCTTTATCGAGGATCTCGTCGACGCGATCATTAAAGAGATGTTTTACATGCTGAGGTGCCGACGGCGAACCAATTGTAACTACCGCTTCCACCGACTCCAATCGGCTCGCGGCTAACAGTGTCGCCGCGCCGCCGAGCGAGTGTCCAATCATCAGTGATGGTGCGGCGTATTCTTTAGAAAGAAAGTTGGCGGCAGCGACCAAGTCATCTACTGAACCTGAGAAAGTGGTTTCCGTGAATTCGCCTTCGCTGTCGCCGAGGCCGGTGAAATCAAAACTTAGAACTCCGAACCCCTTTGCGGCAAGCGCCGAGCTTATCTGCCGGACCGCATGAAAATTCTTGTTGCAGGTGAAGCAATGTGCGAATACTGCGAAGTTTTCCGGCCGTTTGTCAGGCGGGAGTTCCAATCTCGCGGAAAGCGTTTCACCAGAAGCGTTTTGAAATTCGATATTTTCTGTAGGCATTATGCTTGCGTATCTTGCTTCGGGTTGGTTTCCCAGCTCCGCGACTATCGGTATTCAGGATTCGGATAATCGAATCTCGCACCAGCGTCCCACTCAGTTCGCAGATTTCCGTACGCCGGAATGCCGCCGTTATCTTTCAACATGAGGCCGATGTGCATCAGGTTCCATGTTAGAAATGTCGTGTTCCTTTGTGTAAATACGTTTTCCTCGCCGCCCGAGTCTTTGTCTAAGTACGATGGGCCTGGCCCGGCTACGCCTATCCAGCCAGCGTCGGCCTGGGGCGGTATCACGTAGCCCAAATGCTGCAGTGAATAAAGGATGTTCATTGCACAATGCTTAATTCCATCTTCGTTACCCGTAATGATGCAGCCGCCAACCTTGCCGTAATAGATATATTGTCCAAATTCGTTCGTACGTCCTGACTCCGAATAAAGCCTTTCGATCACACGCGAGCAGATAGACGATTTCTCACCAAGCCAGATAGGCGTCCCAAGCACAAGGATATCCGCGGCCATTACCTTTTTGCTGATCGCGGGCCAGTCGTCCCTTGAATGCCGGTGCTTAGTCATATCCGGTTGAACGCCTGGGGCTATCTCATGATCGACGGCACGGATCAACTCGGTCGAAACGCCGTGTTTTTCCATTATTGCCATCGACTTTTTCATTAACCCTTCGGTATGCGATACCTCCGGGGATAGTTTCAGCGTGCAGCCGATGAACAAGGCGCTGAGCGCCGAAAAATCTCTCGTTGCGGTTCCGTTTGGTGTTTGACCGTCCTTTGTCATTGTTTCCACAATTATTTTGTCGTTGCGGTCCTTGCAAGATTTTCGAGGGCTGTTGCAACGGTCTTAATTGACGAATGATCTTTTGCGATCGAATGTCGTTTCGCGACGTATCCGGGATCATTGTAGGCAACGTATACTTCGCCTTTTTCGTTCTCAAATACGATCACCTTTTGCGGGAGGTCCAGCGCCACCGTCTGAGAGTCTTGCATCATTGGCGTGCCCAATCGCGGGTTCCCGAACATGACCAGACGTGTGGGCCTCAATTGCTGATCGGTCTTCTTTGCGTTCTCTGCGTGGTCGACTATCGCAATTATTTTCAATGCAGTATTCGATTCGATGGCATCGATCAACCTGGTCCAGGTAATTTCAAACGAGTTTTGACTGATCACACGCACGACGCCAGACTTGGACGACGTGAGGCCGTCCGTCTCAGGCGAAGCCCCTTCGGCTGCCATCGGCCTATACTCATTAGCCCAGATGCCGATAGATCCAAGTACCACCACGATAGCAATGACGCTTACCGCAACTATCCTACTCTTCATATGTGTATACTCCTCAGCCAATGACTCGCTAAACCTGCTAGAAGCAGGCCCTATCTCAATCACCGTCAATCAGATCGAACTTCATAGTTAGACACTAACAGCCGAGACGGCACATTCCTACGAACATCGGAGATCCCGATTCGATCAACCTCCTGAATCATTAGACTGAGAAGACAGCTGAAAGAGTTCGAGCAATCCTGATATTTTCGGTTTCCGGCAGATCAGATACTACAAATACCGCCTGCGTCTTATTATGAAAACTCGCGACTTGAAAGCCTTGATTCGAGTCGCTCGTTATCGTGTCGTCGGCCGACTCACCCACGGGAATTTCTCCCGAGTTGTCAATGAAAACTGACACGATCCTTGCCCCATCTTTCAAAACGACGTGAGTAAAGAGTTTCCCGTCATAGACACAGTCATGGGCGTTTAGCATTTCAACGTTGTCAGAGAATTTGGCCTTGAGAGGCATCAATACTTTCTCTATGAAAACCGCTTTCTCTGGATAATCCGTGCCAGAGACGGCCTCCCATCGGGGACGTTTTTCCAGCGCACAATCCTTGTGGTCTCCAACGGCTTTCATAGAGATTTCCGTCAGGCCCTGAATCATTGACTTATACGTCGTTGCGACCTCGTTGCCGCCAGGGTAGCTAAAGTATGCGACACCAAATACGACAAATCCGATCAGTAGGGATGCCATCGCTGGAACTAGCCATCCGGAACCCGAAAACATCCGACGCCATGACTTTTGGGAAAGGGCAGCCGACTCCAAATTGGCGTTCAGTCTGTTTAGAAAGGTCGGGCTCATCTGAAATTCGTCGGCGTTCAAAACGGCCGATCGCATTTTTTCACGAAACTTGCGTCGGGCGGTAAAATCCGCACGGCATTCCGAGCAATGCTCCATATGTTGAAATACTTGATGGTTCGTTTCCACCAGCAACTCATCGCTCAGATATGAATCCGAGATCTCTCGAAAGTCTCTGCACTGCATATATTCGTACCCCACTAATTGCCGGCGGCTTGCCGATTTTCTCCAAAACCGAAATCCTTCGCATAGTCCGCCAGTCTGAGCCGGAGGAGTTTTCGGGCCCGGTGAAGCCGCGACATCACCGTACCCATTGGCACATTCAAGATGGTGGATATTTCTTTATAAGAGAAATCCTCTACATCCGACAAAACGAGCACATCGCGATAATGTTGCGGCACCTTGCTTAACGCTTCAATTACTTCGTCGTCTGTGATGGTTTCGGGTATCGAGGGCTCAAACGCTATCGTTTCGGCTATCCTGTCTTCGGTGTCTGCGACCAATGTTAATTTGCCTAGATTCCGCAGACGCCTGGCGTTCATATTGTGCATTATCGTCATTAGCCAGGCCCGGCAATTCGTCCCCATTTCGTAACCGTGGAACGACCGCATTGCCTGAAACATCGTTTCCTGAACGAGATCCTCCGCCTCCGTTTGATTTCTTGTCAACCACATTGCTACACGGTAAAGGTCTTTGGAGAAAGGCATCGCTTCCGTCTGAAAGTTCTGCCATTTGTCCTCGCCGCTCTCGAGCCACTTCAATCCAAACATTCGTTAAATTTCCCTTTCACACCCACAATGCCAAAACTCTCTTCCACAAAAGAGATATCTGATTAACCAACAAATATTCCCGGATCATCAAAAAAGACTTTTTTTCGTCGACGGGAATATTCTCTCGCCGATCGAATATCTTTCTCCCGAACGCCAAAAAATCTAGGTGGTTCGACGATATCAAATTTCAACTAGGAGAAATACAGATGAAGATGAAGAAATATTTTACGATCGGCCTTTCAATAGCCCTCTTATTGACGGTCTCTTCAATAAGTTCCTTTGGTTTCACGCCGGCCAAAGCTGCGAAAGCTGCTGCGGCAAAGACAAAGCCGCGTGTGGTCATCATCAGGGCTGATTGGTGCAGCGTCTGCCAGAAACTAGAACCAACAATGATGGGCCTTATGCAGGAATACGGCGGCAAGCTCGATTTTGTCATGCTTGACGTTACGACCGACGACACGACCGCTCAGGCCGCGGCAAAGGCGAAATCGCTCGGTATCAGCTCATTCTTCGAAGCCAACAAGAAAA
This sequence comes from Pyrinomonadaceae bacterium, assembly GCA_037969295.1. Classification (GTDB taxonomy): domain Bacteria; phylum Acidobacteriota; class Blastocatellia; order Pyrinomonadales; family Pyrinomonadaceae; genus OLB17. Next base: position 4,563 of record JBBKXD010000288.1, read on the forward strand.
TGACCTCGACGGTCGGCATCTTTAAGGGCAAGAAGCAGGTCTTCAAGACGGTCGGCAATACAAACAAAGCGGATTTCGTTGCCGCCTTCGACAAAGCGATCAAATAGCTGACGTCGAATTTATCGGGGTGACTTACATTCTGATGATGGCGAGGAGAGTGGTTGGTTTTTTGAGCCGAAAGGGGTTTCGCTCAGCAGGCCATTTTCCTCGTACCGTTTCTTAAATATGGAAAGCTTTGTTAACAATTTACAAGCCTATCTTGCGGGCGGATCGCTGCTCGCGATACCGGCCTCGTTTGTTGCTGGGCTGTTGATAAGTTTTACGCCTTGCGTCTATCCGATCATACCGATCCAGCTCGGCTTTATCGGCGGACAGACCGCAAATGACAGGGTAGAGGATAAGTCAAAATTCAGCCTGCGTGGTTTCAAGTTATCCGTTCTTTTTGTGAGCGGCATGGCCATCGTGTACGCAGCTCTAGGAGCATTCGCTGCGTTGACCGGAACATTGTTCGGCTCCTGGGCTTCTAGTCCGTGGACATACATTGTCGTTGGTAATGTCATCTTGATCCTTGCACTCTCCATGTTCGATTTATTTCAGATACAGGCCCCGCAGTTTTTGATGAAGTTGAACCCGTCAAAGAAAGGTAACGGCTACGTGTCGGCCGTTCTCGTCGGAGCAGTTTCCGGCCTGGTTGTCGGACCTTGCACCGCGCCGGCTTTGGGAGCGACGCTTGCTTACGTCGGAGCGCAGGGTAGTGTCGTATTCGGCACGGTGGTGTTGTTTGTATTCGCGATCGGTATGGGCACGCTGATGATCGTTCTCGGCACCTTCAGCGGTGCAATGTCGATGCTGCCCCGGTCGGGCGGTTGGATGGTAAAGGTCAAAACGGCCTTTGGGATCATTATGCTAGTTATCGCCCAATACCTGTTCGTTCAGGCTGGTATGAGGTTTATTTGAGGTGAATTATGAAATGTATATCTTGCACACCGTGCACGTTCAGTAAGATCGCAATAGTTTTGGCTCTCGTGTGGATCGGATACTCGACAGCGTGCAGCGTTTCTAGCGAACAAAAGCTGGTCGTATACGGAACCAATACTCAAATTCAGGAAGTGAAACGCGGCACCGCAATCGGCAATATGGCCCCAGATTTTGATCTGGCAAAATTCGACGGCGGTAACATCGCATTCAATGACCTTCAAGGCAATCCCGCAGTTCTGGTCTTTTGGACTGCTTGGTGTCCTGTATGCAAAGAAGAGGCCCCGCACATCAACCAACTTGCCGAAAACTTCGAGCCCAGGGGTGTCAAGGTTGTCGGTATCAACATCGGCGAGAGCGACGCCCGAATTACCGAAGGGATAAAAGACTTTGGAATCAAATACACGGTTGCCACAGACAGAGACACAACCGTCGCAAAAAGCTATAGGGTCGTTGGCACTCCGACCGTCGTGATCCTGGACAAAAAGGGAGGAGTTCAGTATTTCGGAAATGAACTTCCAAAGGACTATGCCGAACGCTTAAACAAGATCATCGGAAGCTAATAACACAATTTCTTGTCTAAAATACCTGCCTTTCTACCCCACCTTAACAAAGAGCATTTTTCGCGTCTCGTGAAAGGTGCTCCCTTCTTTTGAAACAGATGGAACGTATAAAAACAGAATCGATGATTACCTGCCCGGCATGCGGCCACAGTCAATTGGAAACGATGCCGACAGATTCGTGTCAGTTTTTCTACGAATGCGCGCAGGTGCAGCACGATCTTACGTCCAAAAAAAGGTGACTGCTGCGTGTTTTGCAGTTACGCAAATACGAAATGCCCGTCGATGCAGTTGAAGAATAAAGCGAGCGGGAAAGGAGAAGAATGTTGTTAAAGGAAATTCACAAGAAAGTAGTTATTCTAGGTTCCGGTCCGGCTGGATTGACCGCCGCTATTTATGCCTCGCGGGCACAGCTCGATCCGCTTGTTATCGAGGGCCCGCAGCCAGGCGGACAATTGACGATCACAACCGATGTCGAAAACTATCCCGGCTTTGCCAAAGGCATAATGGGACCGGAATTGATGGACGAATTTCGTTCTCAGGCCAGAAGGTTCGGAACAGAGTTTATGAGTACATGGATCGACCGTGTAGATTTTTCCAGTCGTCCATTTACGCTTTATGGAAAAGAAAGCAGCGACAGTGAATTGATCTCGACCGTCGTCAAAGCGGACACGTTGATCATTTCAACCGGTGCGTCGGCGAAGTGGCTTGGCGTTCCCGGTGAAGAGCCCGTCCCCGAGGGGTTTGGCGGTAACGGGGTTTCTGCGTGTGCCACGTGTGACGGATTCTTCTTTCGCGGAAAACCGATTGTTGTCGCGGGCGGCGGCGACACGGCCATGGAAGAGGCTAATTTCCTCACGAAATTCGCCTCGAGGGTAACCGTCGTTCATCGTCGCGGTGAACTTCGTGCTTCGAAGATCATGCAGGAACGGGCTTTCAACCATCCAAAGATCGATTTCCTTTGGAACACAGAGATCAAGGAGATCATAGGTGATAGGGAAACTGGTGTAACTGGGATCCAAATCGTCAATCGCGAAACCCGAGAGGAATCGCGTTTTCCGACCGAGGGCGTTTTCGTCGCCATCGGACATAAGCCGAACACCGACCTGTTTGCGGGTGTGCTGGAAATGGACGAAGTGGGTTACTTAAAGACCGAAGGCCGGACAATGAAAACCAACGTTGAGGGCGTCTTTGCCTGCGGCGACGCGCAGGATTCGTACTACCGGCAGGCAGTAACAGCCGCCGGAACCGGATGTATGGCCGCAATCGACGCCGAGCGATACCTTGCCGAATCCGAATCGACCGCGCACATTGTCGAAGACCACCGGCATCTTCTTTAGCGACATACCGTTTTGGTCTAAAGATCTTTGGGAGCCATGAAAAATCTGTGCGAACAGCAGATCCTGCAGCAATTAATACTATTCTTTTCTTGCTGCTAGAAATTCCATTATTTTAACTTTTTCGTTTTGTCCAATAAACAGCGATTGCTAATGCTAAAGGCATCAAAACGCTTAACTGAATGAGCGGTAAAATGCCGATATTGAGAAACGGTACTGACGGCATCGACGTTTCATACGACCAAATTCCCAAGCTTAGTGCCGCAAACTCGATCGCCATCGCACAAGTTGCTCCGAAGAGGGCCATAAAGACGTATAACACCTCGCGCGAAAAGCAACGTCCCAAGCTGTAAGCCCCGACTGTCAGAACGGAATCCACGAAAGTTGCCAGCGTACAATAAATCATCGCTTTTGAAAAGTTCATTTCGCTCATGTCTCGGTATAAATACATTTGCGACATTTCCCAGATCCAGTTCATCGCGAACGCGGCTACGAGCAAGGAAACGAGAAACCGCTGCGCATCTTCGCCAAAACTGTACGCGGGCATATTACGTCTCCGATTTCTCATTACCTGTAGTCTTCATTACTTCCACACGGATGCCGAGACCTGAGCAAAACAATTACGTCTCAACGTCCCGCCTGCCAATACCAAGCGAATCGGCAACGCGGTTGATGTAATTAAACCACGATGCTATAAGCGTGATCTGAAGAATTGCAGTATCGTCATAGCCGAATGACCGCAAATGTTCATGATCCGTCGGGGTGATCTTGACTGCATCTACAGTAAGTTGGACGGCGTAGTCAAGCATTGCCATTTCCTTTGCTGAGATCGGGGCGGACTTGTAGTCACGCAGAATCGCTTCCGCCAGCTCATCGTCCGAAGTTGCTCGACGCAGTAACTCTGCGTGCGCTTTCAGTCAGTAATGGCAGTCGTTCTTGATTGATACAACTGTTGCGATCATTTCATGGTCCTTACGCGAAAGCGGAAGGTCCGGCGACATGAGAGCTCCGAACGTCGAAAATGCATGATATAGCGCGTCGGGAATCAAGGTATGCGTTGTTATTATCGACTCCTCGTTCTCACTGGTGGGTGTCGCGTATTCTGGAGGATAAAAGGCTCGCTGTCCACGCAGCGCGTCACGAAGCTTTTTATCCGCTTCTTTGAAAGGAACTGTTCTTATCCAAGCCATATCAGTTTACTAGCCAGCATTGGTTAACGCCGAGGTATCCGCATTCAAATGAGCCGACCTCCTGATTTTGGCTGCAACCCGGAAGGCTCCAAAATTCACTTTTCGCCGCATCGTTCCGAGACCAGGGCCGATGCATCGTTTCCAAGCAACGAATAGTTTGTTCGCGGATCTTCAAAAGTTGAATTCGAAACTAAATCGAATCTTCCGGCTGACGCTATTATAGAAAGCCCCCAAATCGGTACTGTCGATATTATTTTGAACATCGCGGGGATTGAAATGATTTGTCAAATTAAAAAACTTGACACCTGGACGTAACTTGTACTCCTTGTCGCGAAACTTAACCTTAACGTCTCGGTAAATCTTTACGTCCGCCGAAAAGAAATCGTCAAATCGAAACTCCGCATTGCGCCTACCGATGAAATCTTGATCTTGATTCACAATCGAATATGGAAAGCCTGTTCGCCAATCTATGACCGGACTTAAGCTGACTCCAAAAGGCAATCCGATCTCTCCCCAAAAGAGAAATCGATTCGGGGCGTCAAATGAAAGCCGCGAATACTGGTTGGCCCGCACGATCGGATTCTGGACATTTCCCGCAAAAGCGCCAAATGTGTTGAGATCGCCGACCGCGCGGCTCCGCGTATACGAAAAGAACAGGTCGCGGCCGCGCTGCAAGCGCAGACGCGACATCAAGAGAAGGCTACGGTAGCTTGAGCTTCCGCTCTTTCCGAGTTGATAAATGCCTTCGTTTCCGGTCGTGTTAAGAATCGGATCGAGTAAGAAGTCCCGCTTGGTTTCGCGTTGGTCATAACCGACGCGAACAAACACCCGATCGTTGATCTCACGGTCAAACTGCAGATTCCATCCAAGACTGTATGGTGTTTTGATATCTCCTTTCTCCAGCACATTACGGTACAGGGTTTCGCCGATCACTGTTGAGCCGTCGCCAGCGAACCGACGTATTGAGACAGCTTGACCTTGCTCAAAAAATCCGACATTAAGTGGAATTTTTGAGAAGAAGACCCCTACTCCGCCGCGAATTACAGTTTTGTTGTCGTCAAATGGCGAAATTGTAAACCCCACCCGCGGCGCGGGATTCAATGACCTTCCCAAATTGTCCCGGTCAAACCGCACGCCTAGGTCTAACGTGAGACGCGGACTTATTGACCATTTGTCCTGCGCAAAAAAGCCAAACTCGGATTTATTGCGGCTAAGACGTCCGTCCCCATCATAAGTTTGGAGTTGGTTCAAAGTACCATCAGCCCGGGTGATTCTCACTGGGGCGTTCACACTCGTCCCGTCGAACGTCGTAAAAGCAAAACCGCCGCCAAACTTAAGGGAATGCTGTCCGGCCAGATCAAAGCTTGGGACACTGTAGATCGTCTGCGCTTCGTACCGCAAAGATTCTCTTTGTTGACGATTGAAAAAGCCTCCCGCATTTGTCTCTGGGGAAATTGTGAAAAAGGCTGTACTATTTCCAAAAACATCAGCATCCGAGCGTTTTACGCTAAATGTGGTTTGTAAGATCCCACCCTTTGCAGTTACGAACTGGTCATTAAACGCTGCCATCCATCCCCGTTGGTGTAGATTTGCGGCCGTATCTTGCGGATTAAACGTATTAAGATTGATGTAATCGAGTTTTTGGGGGAATATCGCGAGAGTCGCGTTAATTCGATGGGTGTCGCTGACATTGTAATCGACCCGCGTGAAACTATTGAAGCTCTCGAGCTTTGTGTCCTGCTGCAGTGGCGGAAGATTCTCCACCGGAGTTTGGACAAATTTATATTCAAAGGACTGGAACAGGAAAAGCTTGTTCTTTTTTAATGGACCACTAACATTGAAGCGTGGCGTAAAGGATTCGATACCGCGAATACTCCCATTTCGTGAACGCAACCTCGGGAAAAAGTTGGTCAAGCCGGCTTTCCATTTGTCGGAGCCCGAACGGGTTTGTAGTTGAACTACTCCACCGGTAAAATTCCCAAATTCCGCAGAATATGGATTTGAAATAACCTCAACCGATTCGACTGCTTCGAGAGGTAGACCGATTGACATATTTCCGGTTATCGGATCATCACCGTTTGTGCTTCCTATCAATGTTCCGCTCTGCCACGACTGTGCCCCTTTGACGTTGATCAGGCCGTCAGGACCTCTGAGCACACCGGGTATCAAGGGTAGAGCATCCTGAAACTTTTCTTCCGCCAAAGGCGCATTCTGAAGTGATGTCGAACTGATCGTTTCTGGCACTGTCGAATCAGTGGTATTAACAGATTGAGTGTCGGCCTGAATCGTCACCGATGCGCTTACACCGTCCAATTCAAGACGAACATTCTCGCTGACGATCTGATTGTCTCCAATGGTTAAGAGCCTTTTTGTCGGCACAAAACCTTCCAGGCTGACTTCGAGCGTGTAGCTGCCGGCGCTAAGCTCGGCGAATTCAAATTCGCCTGCCTCATCGGCAAATAAAGTGACCGGCGGCGAAGTTGGTGAGGCTTTCCTCAAAACCGTTCTCGCCCCTGAAAGATTGACGGTTTCGCCACCCGGGACACTGGTCGAAATCTCACCTTTGAGCTTACTCGTTTGGGCTTGCGCACTTATTCTTGACGCTCCGCTAAATATCATGACCAATAAAACCGGCAGGAACCAATAAATAGATTTAGTAATTTCGCGTTTCATATGAATTTTCTCTCTCAGCTCTGTGAGAACTGATCGTTTCTGTGGAGATTGGACCTTCTTTTATTTCTTTGGGTCGCCCTGAATTGCCTTTATTGCTTCGGCGGCACTTTCCCGGACCCGAATTTCGCTATCCGACTTTGCCGTGTTCTGCAGCGGTTCGATCGATCGTTGGTCTTTTAGGAGGACCAGAGCGCTGATGACATTCAACCTAACTCGCACATCCGTGTCTTGTAGGTTGGCGATTAGTGGAACTACAGCCCGTCTGTCCTTCAGGGTACCGAGGGCAAACGCGGCGCTGCGTCTGGATACTGGGTTTTTACTCAGCAATACTTCAATCAATGGAACAACTTGTCTTTTTCCACCGATCAAAACCAATGTGATCGCGGCATTTGGACAAACGTCCACGTCGTCGCTGTTCAACCATTCGAAAAGCTTATCGGCCGGCACCCGGCTCTTGATCTGCCCAAGTGCTATAGCGATCGGGGCACAGGTTTCGTGATTTTCATCGTGGTGCAATCCAAACAATGGCTCGACTGCTCGCGGATCTCCGAGAAGTCCTAAAGCAACAACAATGTTCTGCTGAAGTTGAGGGCCGGCGATTCTTAGTTCAACGATCAACGGCTCGACCGCTCGCCGGTCCCTTATAATCCCAAGCGAGAATGCCGATGCAGATTTCTCACGCAGGTCATTTTTCGTCCTCAAGATCTCGATCAGCGCAGGCACTGCGTTTCGGGCCCGAAGTTGCCCAAGAGCGAGGATCGCCTGCACCCGGACCTCCGCATCCGGATCTTCAGTTGATCTCATTAACAACTTGGTCGATCGCTTATCCCCGCTCTGAGCCAAAAGCCTCGCAGCGTCCGCCCGTTTGACCGGATCCACGGCCTCGACCAGATCCTTTCTTAGCTTTGCGGTCTGGTCCTTTTCAAGCGCGTGTGAACCGGTTTGTGCGTTTTCTTTGGCTGTCAGTACCGTCAAGAACAGACCAATTAGAAACAAACCCATCGGCAAACAACGCTTTGCCCGGTTGTTACTCTTAACGAATTTGGGCCATCGTAGAAATTGCAATTTCTTCATCATTATTCTCCAGACAGAATCGCCCTGTCGGACGAGAAATGTTCAAAAGCGCTGATATTATTCCGTTAGGGACTTTTCTTTTGAAGCCGAATTGGAATGATTGATACGAGGAGGATCGCGAGTTATTCACCAACCACGTTTGTACAGTAAATGAATTCCAAACCTCTGAATGGAATAAACCCGTGAGAAATGCACATCCTTATTTGAAGTCCTCGTGGGAGATTAGTTTTGAGCGTTCCAGAACCGAGCATAGATATGGATTTTAAGACGGATGCATCAAACCGTTTGCTTGAGGAATTAGCCAGCGAGTTCATCCAGGCGATGACATTGATCGGAAAATTAGACGACCGAATTTATGTGATGGGTTTGGACGAAAAGCGGAGCATAGGTGCGCATTTTCGGCATAACTACGATTTTGCCAATAATTTCTTGGTGGGTCTGCCATCTGCCGAGATAGATTACACGCGCCGCGAGCGCGATCCACTTTTCGAACAGAACAGGCAGCATGCAATTGAACGAATTAGCCTTTTGATTCAGAGCTTGCGAGCCTTGCCAAGCGCTCTACTGGAGAGCCAGATTCAGATTCGTTCGGAAGTTGACGCTGCCATGTGGCACTTATCGAGTGCTCGGCGCGAGATCGAGTTCCTGCATAGCCACACGGTGCATCATCACGCGATGGTTGCTGAAAAGCTCAAAGTCTTCAACATTGGTGTTCCGAATGGCTTTGGGGTGGCTCCATCAACTCTGGAGTTTTGGGCAGAAGAGAAGGAGGCAGCTTGACACATCCGCTGTCGGACCTTTCACACTGCAAGGCTTGTGGTTGAACTGGTTTGCGGCATTCCTGACTATTTCCGTCCGCCCGTGACTCGCGGCAATAGTCCTTTTGGTACGAATTCGGTTGCTATTTTCTCCCATCTATCAAAACTTGGGACTACCGTAAAAGATGGCGACAGCCTGCTTTTGACATGGTGTTCTAATATCTTTCATAAGCTCGACTATTGTTTTCATCCGTCGCGAAGAAACTCCGGTCGTCGGAAACATTTTGCGAAGACACAATGCCTGATTTTTTTCAAATCACTGCTCAGATCGCTCATTCCGACTTCACGAGCACTGGCGAATATTCTCCCGTCTTGGTTTTCTTGATTTTCTTCTTCGCGACATTTGTCAGTGAGGATGCTGCCTGTCTCTCTGCAGGTGCTCTCGCCGGACAAGGCAGGATCTCGCTTGCCCTTGGCGTGTCGGCGTGTATTGCGGGCATTTTCGTTGGCGATATTCTGCTCTATTGGATCGGCAGAATATTCGGCTGGCGTATCGTGGAAACCGGGATCTTCAAGCGTTTTGTTTCCAAACGGTCGGTTTCCGAGGCGTCCGCTTGGCTTGAGAAACGCGGAGCCTTCGCCGTCTTCTTCAGCCGTTTTTTACCGGGCCTCCGTTTACCAACATACCTTGCAGCCGGTTTCCTACGAACTAATTTCTGGAAGTTTTCCTTCTATTTTCTCATCGCGGCCCTTGTCTGGACCCCGATTCTTGTCGGCTCGGCTGCATACGCTTCAGGGACATTTCTTTCCGGCGGTTTGATAGTAGAGGTTGTCGCATTGTTTGTTGTAGTTAAGCTCATTTTCCATTTTGCTTCATGGAAAAATCGCCGAATGTTCGTCGGCCGGATAAAGCGTATTCTGAATTGGGAATTCTGGCCGATCAGAGTATTTTATTTTCCGGTTGTCCTCTACGTGCTGTTCTTAAGCTTCAAGCACCGGAGCCTCACGGTTTTTACGTGTGCAAATCCTGGAATTCCATCTGGCGGTTTCGTCGGCGAATCGAAGAACGACATTTATATTGGTTTAGGCACGGACCGTAAAGCTCTTCCATATTTGTTAAAGCACACGCTTCTACATTCCGAACTCTCTGCCGAACAGAACCTCGTAACAGCCAGGAAGTTCATCAATGAGAATTCATTGTCGTATCCGGTCGTGTTAAAGCCCGACGCAGGAGAGCGAGGCAAAGGGGTTAGGATCGTTCAGGACGAGACCGAACTCGGATTTCAGATTAGAGAGATTGAAAATAATCAAGTGTTGCAGGAATTCTTCGACGGTGACGAAGCGAGCATCTTTTACTATCGATATCCCAGTCAGCCGAAGGGAGTGATCTTTTCGGTCACTGAGAAAAGATTTCCAATGCTGACCGGCGACGGCGAATCGGATCTCGAAAAACTGATACTGCTCGATCGGCGTGCCGTTTGTCTCGCGAAGAGCTATTTCTCGCAAAACGGTCGCCGCTTAGATCTTGTTCCCGGCAAAAGTGAGAAAATCCAGATAATTAATATTGGGACGCACTCGATGGGGGCGATCTTCTTGGACGGCGGTTGGTTAGAAACTGAATTGCTGTTAGAAAGGATCGATAGTATTGCCCGCGGCTTCACGGGGTTTTACTTTGGCAGATTCGACATCCGGACTCGATCTTTCGACGATCTTCAAAATGGCGAAAACTTTCGGGTCGTCGAACTCAACGGCGTTACGAGTGAATCTACAAATATCTACGATCCGAAATTCTCGTTGATCGACGCATATAGGATATTGTTCAGACAATGGGCGATAGCCTTTGAGATCGGGATCCAAAACCGAAAACTCGGGGCCACCCCTACGTCCGTCCGTAAGCTGGCGAGTCTTGTATTCGGTCGTCTTCCCACTAACGAGCCTGCGGCCGCGACCGACGATCGACTGTTGCAGAATCTGTAAACCCAAATGTGCGTCATATATATAGCATTTCACGTACGAAGGGATTACCCGTTGATCTTATTGGCAAATCGCGACGAGTATTATTCGCGCGCCACAGAATCGTCGCATCGTTGGCCGGATCACCCTGAGATTTTGGCCGGCCGGGACATCGTCTCCCGCGGAACGTGGCTCGGCGTGACCGAAGGCGGACGGTTCGCCGCCATAACAAATTATCGAGACCCGAATGAACCCAAAAGATCAACGTCACGAGGAAGTCTGGTTGCCGATTTTCTGAGATCGAAGGTTTCGGCTGAAGATTTTCTTGCGATCACTCGCGACAAGGGGCACGAATTCGCCGGATTTAACCTAATTGTCGGCGAAATGAACGCCCGACGAAGTGAGTTGTATTACTATTCAAATCGCCAAGGCACGGTCGAGAAATTAACGAAAGGAATCTACGGTTTGAGCAACAGATTACTAGACACGCCATGGCCTAAGGTTGAAAAAGGAAAGATTGCATTGTCCAATAATTTGGACCACGCAACGATCTCGAACGAGTCGCTTTTTGAAATTGTGCGTGATGAGACGCTGGCTGATGACGAGGATTTGCCTGATACGGGAATAGGAAAGAGCCGCGAAAAGCTGCTTTCGGCAATTTTCATAAAGTCGCCGGACTACGGTACGAGGTGTTCAACCATCCTGAGATTTGATGAAGCGTTCAATTTCGATTTTGATGAACGAGTCTTTGTTTGAGAAGGAGCTTGATCATCCAGAAACATTTTCCGATATTTCTCGTTCACATTTTGCACATCGAACACCACGAAGAAATCGATCGTCCCGAACGCCCGATCAATCACGGGTGGACCGCAAACCTTGGCCCCGATTCTAAGGTACATATTGAATAGACTCGGCAGCTCAACAACCGTCGAATCTGCATCAAGTTTTTCCGAGGTGCACGCCTTATCGTATCGTGGCTTTACATCATAATCGTCGTGAAAAAATCCATGATCTTTCAAGTGATGAAAGGCTTTCATCCCAATACTACAATCCGTTGTGAAGATCGAACAGCAGCCGAACAAGAAGCGCTTATTTGTCTCTCTCAAATGATCGGCCAATCCTCTCCAAAGTAAAAAAAGCACCTTTGTATTGCGATGCTCGAAGGCGATACAGGCCCGTCCGATCTCAACCGACTTTTCAAGTACGTCTGCGGGAAGGTCTTCAATGCTGAATTCGCTAAACGAATAAAAGTCAGCGACCTCACTGGCGGTTTCTATTGAATTAACGCGGTATGTTCCTACGGTCTTTTGGGTCTTTCTTTCAATAACGATCAGATGTCTGCAGTGATAATCGAATTCATCGTATTCCAAGCCGTCGGAAACGCCAGACTTCAGCTCGCCGGCAATCTCGAGATTGAAAACCTCATACCGGAGCCGCAACGCCGATTCGATATCTTTTTGAGTCTGTGCGAACCTCACCTCATACCGTTCAGTTGAGATTCCTAATTCCGGGGCTACAGATGCAGCTAACGTTTGTGTTTGCTCTTGCATATCAAACCTTGAAACGGCACCATGAGAGCGAATTCGGATTCACCGGGATTCAAGGTATCCCGCAGCCCCGACTGTCTCTTCCAAATCCCGGGGAACGCTCTTCGACAGTTTACCTAGCATCGACGGATTCCTTTTGAGAGCTGCGATAAGGATAGTGATTTCCTCTGGTGTAAAGTAGTTGCGCCGTTTCATTTCAAGTTTTTTCTTGGGTATGTTCCTATAAAGCCATTCACGATATTCGATAAGTCCCTCGCCATACCCTCTAGAAATAGCGATCAGATCCGCTCTACGTTCAAATTCCGCCGTAAAATCATTCGTCGTCAATTTCACGAGGCCCAGCAACCTAAGTCGATTCCGAGTCTGGTAATAGAGGGCATGAGCTAGTTCGTGAGTCAAGATAGCCCTGAGAGCGTTTTGCGAAATGTCGCCGTCATAAACCGCAGGGTTAACAAAAATGATCGTTTTCAAATGCCGAAGCGTTAAGTATCGGGTGAATGAAAACCGGGCCTTGAAAAAATCTGCATCGCTGCTGAAGGTTTCGACTCTGATATCCTTTTCGGAAATTTCTGGATACGACTTCGACCGGACCTCATTGAGTAGCTTCCATGTCTTTTCAACTGCCGACTTCTGATCGGTTGTCCTGCCTGTCGGCAGTCCTGACTGCCGGCCTTGAGTGAATACAACTGCAGAGAAAACCGCTACCAAAGCGATCAGCAATACAGTTGTTCTCAAATGGCGTTTTCGCACCAACTACCTGGACCCCACCAAAAAAGAGCGTTCCACCTGAACCACGATCGAACAAAATCTAACTAGATGAATTAGAACTCCAAATTCTGCAGAAATTGAGATGGTTCAAACGTGATCCCAACTCTCTTTATGACTTCGCCATCACCGTTGAGGACCCAAACCGTTGGAAACCCCGAGGCTTCATGCGATTCCAGGAATTTCTGGCCTTCTTCACTCTCGTACTCGATTCGGCTAAAGATAAAGCGTTCGTTTATCGCTCTCTTGACACCAGTGTCCGAAAACACCGTGCTATCCAGCTTCCGACAGCTTGAACACCAAATTGCAGAAATATCCAAAAGGATCGGCTTGTTCTCAGCCTTTGACCGAACCAAAGCATCCGCGAACCGAACACTCTCAAGACCCGTGTTGGCAAGTGCTTGCCGACCCCAATAACTTTGCAACTCTACGTTCCCTAAATACAGAGCCAACCCGACCAATCCAATGAAAAGGACGCTGCCTAGTTTGCTGGAAAAGAATTTACTCATACCCCACCCAGAGTCACTGCCGGCTTTCTAAATGGGTTCCGCACATACGCGACGAACGCCAGCATCGCCATAACCATGAGCGGCATTAGTGCCATCATCATTTCGTTATGCGTAACGTGCGTAAACAAGGCCCCGACCATGATTAATATCAGTCCGATCGCAGCAAATGCCGAGGTCCGTGGGATCAAAAGACCGATCGCCCCCAGTATCTCAAAACTCCCGATCACTAAATAGATCTTATCGGGCATCCCCCACGTGGTGAAATTTGCTACGGTTTCCGGGTCGCTCATCAACTTTGGCAGAGCCATCATGATAAACAATGCGGCAACCAGTACCTGGATGATCCACGAAGCTATATTTTTTCCTTTACTCATATTATTTGACCTACCTTTCTCGCTAGTTCGGCTGAATAAGGATATCAACAGGCAGGATTATTATTCCCGTCTCAAAAAAGAAAAAGAGGCTCTCGCGTTTTTTATCAATATACGATTTGTATTAATTAGACATACTTGTCGATTACCTTGGATATCGCATCTCGCGAAACTGCCCCTACTAACCTCTCTTGCTCTTTACCGTTTTTGAATACGATCGCCCCGGAAATCGACATATCGATCAATCGAATCAGCTCAGCTTTTTCGATAGTTACAACTTCAACCATTGTTTGATGTCCTCCTATGTTCCTCCCCGCAATTTCGCTAGTTACGTGCCGTGTCAAATTAGTCTGATTCACGGCAAATTACGGCAATTCTTGGCATGCAAATGCACCAATGGCGCGATTCTGCACCTCTTGAGAGTTAAGGAACCACCATTGAATTATTTTGAAAAGTAGTGAGAATTTATTAGGAGGGCACGGGGCAGAAATCAAAACTGCCACCATCGTAGAAAAACGGGGCTTTCGAAAATCATCGAAAGCCCCGTATTTATTGGTCGGGACGACAAGATTTGAACTTGCGACCTCTCGCACCCCAAGCGAACGCGCTACCAGACTGCGCTACGTCCCGAAACTGTTGATTTTCAGATTAGGTTTCGAGGTGTGGTTTGTCAAACTAACCTATTTTCGGAG